>SLJS01000221.1 GCA_007135015.1 Alcanivorax sp.
GGTCTGAGGTCCGCTCCCACTGGTCGTCTCTAAAGGGCTTGTGCGACTGCCGAAAAGCGCATCTGCTATTTCTCACCTCTCGCCTCTCGTAGCCCGTAGCCCGCGGCCGCGCGGCGAAGCCGCGCTACACTTCCTGCACCACCACCCAGGGCGCGACGACGACGGCCCAGACTTCCCGCTCCGGTTGTTGCCACTGCCGGGCGCGGTCTTCGTCCACCGGGCCCATCCAGCCCTCGTCCATCCAGCGGCGCACCCGTTCCGAGTCGTCCCGGGCCAGGGCGGCGGCGGCTTCCAGAAGGTCCAGCCCGGGTGCGACCCGGACCACCTGTCCCCGGGCAAAATGGGGCAGCAGCGCCATCCAGCCGATCCGGCCGGTTTCCGCGTTCAGGCGTGCCATGATCTCGTCATCAGGTCCGGTCATGCATGCTCCGGCAGGCAAAAAAATGAGGCGGTATTATGATTGGCATCCCCCCTTTTTTGCCAGCATTATGGAAGTCCCGGGCACACAGGGAGGAACCGGCATGCGAAGCACTGCGGAAAGGATCTTTGATTATCTGCCCCGACTCGACGGCGATGCCGGTCTGGAGGAAATGGTCCAGGAACTCTATGCCCCTGACGCCACCTTCGCCGACCCTATTCAGAAGGCAGCGGGCCACGATGCCATCCTCGAAATGTACCGGGATATGCAGCGCATTTTTCCACAGATAGACGCCAGTCTGCTGCGCCGGATCAGCGATGACCGGCGGGAGGTCGTCGAATGGGAGATGACCTTCAAGCCCAAGTACTGGCCCACCACGATTCCCCTGCAGGGCACCACCTGGCTCGAGCTTGATGAAAACGGCCGGATCACCAACCATCAGGATTACTGGGACCTGTGGGAGTTCCTTCGTGGCACCATGCCGCTGCAGGAGCTGGTTGCCGAGCGAATCCCGGAACCGCTGAAAGCCCTGCTTTCACGAAAAAGGAAGAAACACCACACGGAAGACTAGCCCGGACAGTGCACCAAACCACTCCTGCAATCGAAGGGAAGAGCGACGATAAGGGCTTTTCAGAGGGTTCCAGGCACTCTTTTTATGGTGACGGTTACGTTTGCCATCCACTTCGCTTGGTCTGGCCGCCGTCAGGCGCACGTGCTCCTTCAAACGTAGTCCCTGCTACGGTTTCAGTCGCGAGCACGCCTGACGACGACCATCCGCGGCGCGAATTACATGGCATTTGGTGCACTATCCGGGCTAGCCCGGATAGTGCCTCTTCGGGAAAACCGGGCCCGGCAGGAACGGAAAAGGAAAAGCGCCCGCCCTTGGGGGGTGGGACGGGCGCTTCGCCAGGCCGAAAACATCCCTGTCGTTTTCTTTGTCCGTCAGCTGCAAGCCTACCGCCATCATCGGCACCGGCAAGCAGGAAAAGTCTGATCGTTCCTGTACGAGATCGCTTACAAGGCGCCCGCAACGGGCCTCTGCCGGAGGCCGCCCCGATGCCCGGCGCTGCGGCAGGTGTAGAAACCGCCATCCGTTGTTATGCTTGTACGACTTTAGTCGGAGTCGCCATGACCATTTCACCCGAGGAACACCGCAACCTGGATGCCGTCGCTCAGGCGGAGGCGATCCGCAGTGGACTCCTGTCCTCCACCGAGGCGGTGGATGCGGCGCTGGCTACCCAGGAACGGGCACAACCGCCCGGGTTGATCAGCGGACAGGCCCTGCCCAACCAGCTGGCAGACTTCCTCGGGCTGCCGGCCATGTCGGTGCCACCGGGTCGTGCCGTCGAAGGCCGCCTGCCCTGTGGTTTACAGTTGATGGGCGCGGGCGGCAATGAACCGCTGCTGTTGCGACGGGCCGCTGAGCCGGAGCAAATTCGCCCCTGGGCCATGAGGGTGTTGCAAAAGGTCTTCGTTGGCGAAGCAGGTCGATCAATGGGCTCCCTCCCCCGCGAGGGGGGCGGAGGCGGAAACAAGGTCCGTCCCAATGGACGGACCACCGCCGGAGCGGGCCGAGCTCTGCGAGGCCCTGGATGGGTCGGGGTGGGGAGAGCGGCCGAAGGCCGCGCAAGGCCGCCTGCGGCGGCCTCCCCCTCCATACCTCCCCCCTCGCGGGGGGAGGCTTCCAATTGCAAGCATCGGAATACTCAACAAGGCTTTTGCGACACCCTCCCATGACCGCTGCGCCACGGGATGGTGAAAGCGGTAAATCCGCCTGACGGCGCGGCACCCGCGAACACGGCCTGGAGCATGCTTGAGGCGATTATGAAGGACAGGGACGACCGCAAAAGAAGACATTGCATCAATGCACTTGCCGCATTGCTGCTGCTCGTTGCCGTTCCGCCGGCCGGTGCGGCGACGGAGACCTTTCTGGCCGACGCCGGTCAGGGCGCGATCCCGCTTCATGAGCGCATGGAATGGTTCTGCACCGCGCCGGAACGCGCGCCCGGCCCGGAGACCCTGCTCAGGAACCCGGCGAGCGTGGACTGGCAAGCGCCCCGGGCGGGGGTACCCAATCGGGGCTTCAGCCGCGATATCTGCTGGTTCAGGGTGAAGGCGGCTTCCGCCGGCATTTCCCGCCAGTGGATGCTCCATGTCGGTTATCCACTGCTCAACGAGGTGGATTTCTACGTCCTGGATGAACGCGACCGTGTACGGGCGCATCACCAGGGCGGCCTGTCCCGGCCCTACAAGGTGCGGCCCGTGGACTACCAGAAGCCGGTCTTTCCGGTTGAACTTCCCGCCGACCGACCAAAACAGCTTTACCTGCGGGTAGCCTCGGCCCACAGCATGCAGGCTCCCGTGGAGCTTCAGACCGTCGAGCACTTCAACCGCCGGGGGCAATTCACGCTGCTGGTGCAGGGGCTGTTCTTCGGGGCCATGCTGATCGTTACCCTGTACAGTCTTTTTCTCTATTTCTCGATGCGTGAACGTGTCTACCTGCTTTATGTGGCCTGGACCCTCTGTGTAAGCGCCTTTCTCGTCATCTATCACGGTTTTGCCCAGCGATTCACCTGGCCGGGAAATCCGCTGCTGAGCACCTATTCAATGAGCTGGCTACTTCCTTTCGTGGCACTCATACCGGCACTGTTCACGATCCGGTTCCTGTCACTGGAGGAAAGATCACCGTGGCTACACCGAACGCTTCTCTATCAGGTCTATGCCGCGGCGATTCTCTTCATAACCCTGCCCTTCATTGACCAGCACATCCAGGTAATCGCCGGGACCCTGCTGATCATGGTAGTGAACGTAACCATCATGGTCGCGGGTGTGGCCCGGAGCCTTGCAGGTGATCCCTATGCACGGATTTTCAGCATCGCCTGGGCCTGCTACATCGCGGGAGGAATGCTCCTGGGATTCAACAAGCTGGGCATTGCGCCTTATAACACACTGACGGAAAACCTTTTCCAGTTCGGCATCTTCGTTGCAGTGCTGCTGCACTCCTTTTCCCTGTCCGACCGAGTCAATTTTCTCAGGGAGGAGCACGCCAGATCACTGCAGGAACGCGCTCGCGCCGAGATGGAGGCATTCAAGGCAACCGCCAGGAACCAGGCAAAAAGCGATTTTCTCGCAACGATCAGCCATGAGATCCGCACGCCCATGAACGGCGTCCTGGGCATGGCCGACCTGCTCAAGGCAACAGAACTGGACAGAAAGCAGACGCATTACGTCGACACCATTGTCCAGTCCAGCAAATCGCTGATGTCCGTAATCAATGACATACTGGACTACTCCAGGATCGAATCCGGAAAGCTCAGGCTCGACCTTGCGTACGTGGAAACCGAAACAATCATTGACGAGTGTGTTGGTCTGTTTTCTCCCCAGTCACGCGAGAAGAATCTTCCACTCTACAGTTTTATCGAAAGCCGCGTTCCGCCGGTGATCCGCACCGATCCGGTGCGTCTCAAGCAGATCCTCGCCAACCTGCTCAGTAATGCGTTCAAGTTCACTCCCAGTGGAGAGATTACCCTGCACGTCGCACTGCGCCAGGGAGGCGAGGATAGCAACCATTGCACTGTGCTGTTCGAGGTATCCGACACCGGCGTGGGCGTCAATCCGCAAGACCAGGAAACACTCCTTCGGTCTTCCCTTTCACCGGAGCATGCTTCCTCCGGGCGCGCCTCCCGTGGTTCCGGACTGGGACTTTCCATCAGCAGCCAGCTTGTACGAATGCTTGACGGGGACATGGGTCTGAACAGTTCTCCCGGACGGGGGACCACATTCTGGTTCACCCTGGACTGTCAATGCGAGCCCGCGCCAATATGGGTACCGGAGCTGGCGCACCGGCTGGTGCTGATTGTCTCGCAGGACAGCCTTCTCGCGCTAAGCCTCTCGCAGATGGTTTCGCGTTGGGGGATGCGGGTCGAGAGCTGCAACTCGGTGGCTGACGCGGAAAGAAAGCTGGAAGCCCTGGACGCAAACGACGCGACCGTCGAACTCGTTCTCGCGGACGAGCCCCTGTCGGGCGCGCTTTCCGCGCTGGTGGAGAAAAGAGAACAGACCCGGCTCGTGCTGATCGAACCCCTTTCCGGCAAGCCGTGGCCGGAAAGCGGCAACGAGGACATCCTTGTCGAGGCCCCGGTCAGACCGCGGGTGCTTCGCAGGATCCTCTGCCGGCTTTTCGAATCCGAGCCGCCGCCCCACGCACCAGCCGAGCGCCAGGAACCGGAAGCCCCCGATATCAGGAATCTCCGGGTACTGGTTGCCGAGGACAACGATGTCAACAAACTGGTCATCGAAAGTATGCTCAAGAGTCTCGGCATTCAGCCCCTGATCGTCAACAACGGCAGTGACGCGGTCGAGCGCTTCGAAAACGAGGGTCCCTGGGACATCATTTTCATGGATTCGGAAATGCCGAAAATGGACGGTTATGAAGCCACCAGAAGGATCCGTGAGAAGGAACAACGGGAAAATCTCCCCCGTACCCGGATCATTGCGCTGAGTGCCCACGCGGTAGAAGGGTATGTCCACAAGGCTGAAGCGGCCGGAGTGGATGACTACCTGGGCAAGCCGGTCTCGCGGGGGCAGATCATCGAGGCGATTCGTCGCTCCGGCTCCCGGGACTGAGCAGGCGTTCGCAGACGGCCAGCAACTGCTGCACGCGCACCGGCTTGGCCAGGAAGTCGTCACAACCAGCCGCCATGAAACGCTCCCGTGTCTCCGGCAGCACATTGGCTGTCAGGGCAAGGACGGGGCCTTCGTAACCCATTGCGCGCAGTCTGGTGGCAGTCTCGAATCCGTCCATCACCGGCATCTGCATATCCAGTACCACCAGATCCGGCCGCAGACCGGATTCGACCTGCGAACA
>SLJS01000054.1 GCA_007135015.1 Alcanivorax sp.
AAGGGAGAGGGGCTTTTACGACACCCTCCAAAGGAGAGGGTTGGGGTGGGGGCGCGGCCGCAGGCCGCGCAAGCCCGTAGCCCGTAGCCCGTAGCCCGTAGCCCGTAGCTCGTAGCCCGTAGCCCGTAGCCCGTAGCCCGTAGCCCGCAGCCGCAGCCGCAGCCGCGGCCCTTCGGGCCGCTTCGTAATAAGTTGTAATGGGCCGTTTTCATTAGGACTGCATGTTGTAGAATACGCGCTATTCATTAGCACGGTCGTACAACATGCGTATTCTGAAGTACCGGGAAGACTTTCCCGCGGTAGTACTTGTAGCGGCGGTAGCGCTGGCCCAGGGTGCCATCTTCTTTGCGGTCGATAGCCACCTTGCCGCTGCCGGCTGGGTGGCCCTGCTGCTCGTCATACAGGTATCCAGCGGAGCCATCTGCCATAACCACCATCATGTGAATACCTTCCGCCGGCGCTGGCTGAACCGTCTCTACGAGATCGTGCTCTACCTGCAGACGGGCACCAGCCCGTTCAGCTGGACGCTGCATCACAATATCGGCCATCACGGTCACTATCTGGACCCGGAGGCGGACCCGGCTCCCTGGCTGCGTGCCGACGGCACCATGATGCACCGTCTGGAGTACGACCTGATCAACGCGGCCCGCATCTACCCGGAAATCATGCGCATCGGCCGCGACCATCCGGAGCTTTATCGCCGGTTCAAGCGTATGTTTGTACTTGCCAACCTCCCGTTGCTGGTGTTGTTCCTGCTGGACCCGGTACGCACCCTGATTGTTTTCCTGATTCCCATGGTGCTGCTGCTGGTGATTCTGCTCGACAACACCTGGGGGCAACACGCCGGCACCGATACCCGGGACCACTTCGAGGCCTCCCGCAATGTGGAACTGCCCCTCTACAATTTCACGTCCTGGAATCTGGGCTACCACACGGCCCATCACCTCATGCCCGGGCTGCACTGGAGCCGGCTTCCCGAGCTCCACGAGAAGATTCGCCACCGCATTCCCGGGCATCTGATCACCCGCAACCCGCTGATCCAGGTGGAAGCGTCCCGGGCCCGCGAGCGGTTCAGCGAGATCCCGGAAGAACGCTGTTAGCCCCTTCTTCATGGTTGGCGTGGCAGGCCGCGCCGGCGCCGGGGTCGCTGACAGCCGTTGTCCCTGTGCTATGATAACGGGGCTCGACCTGATCCGGGGTTAATAATGAGAACAATCACAATCACCCTGCTGCTCTGTATCGCGGGCTCGCTGGCCGGCTGCCAGTCCATGCAGGGGCAACGGGAGGGGGACTCTTACCATGCCCCCGCCGGCGCCTACAGCATTGATCTGGGCATCAATACGTTCCGGGGCAAGGTTACGCTCGACGAACGCTGCGACCGCCACGGCGGCTCCACCACCTTCTGGGATGGCGCCGGACGCATGTTCCGCGCGGACTATCTGCATATCGAGGACCATCCGGTCATCGAGGTGCCACGATTCGCCGCGGACATGACCCTGCTGAACCTGGTGCTGAACAGCTACCTTCGCGAGATCATCGCGCCCTCGGATCTGGTCACCTCTGTGGAGGCTGCCCACCGGGAATTTCTCCGCGGCACCAGTCCCCGTTCCCTGTTTGCCATCATCGGCCTTGAGGTGGACCATGAGAGGGTGGCCGGCACGCCTCCGGTCAGCGGCACCCACTATTACGGACTGCTGCTGTTCCAGGAAGGTGAGAAGGTCTACATTGTCCAGCACCGCCAGCCGGTTCTGATGCCGGAGAAAATGAAGGCGGTACTGCTGCGACTGGCCGATGCCATGGACATCCCCGGCAAGGAGCGCGACGATACCGAGATCGAGCGCCTTCGCCGGGTGCTTGCGCGCATGGCACCAGGCGGTGAGGATCGTCCGGTGCGGCTTTGCTCCCGCACCGGCTGAATCGGCATACCACTGGAGTTTTCGTTATGAGTCTTGCCGAGCAACAGTGCGAGGCCTGCCGTGCGGATGCACCCCACGCCACCGAGGCAGAAATCCAGCAGTGGCGCGAGGAAATCCCTGACTGGAAACTGATCGAGGAAGATGGCGAACCCAAGCTGCAACGGGAATTTCGCTTCAGCAATTTCCGGGAAGCTCTGGCGTTCACCAATCAGGTAGGAGAGCTGGCCGAAGAGCAGAACCATCACCCGGCACTGATCACCGAATACGGCAAGGTCGCGGTGGTCTGGTGGACGCACAAGATCGGCGGCCTTCACCGCAACGACTTCGTCTGCGCGGCACGCACGGACCAGCTCGCCGAAAAAGACTGAACCGGGCCCGGCCCGGTGTATATTGACCCTGAGCAGTGTCACTCACCCGCTGCTCACAAGGGATCTGGTTGACTGACTGCAATCATCACGATTCTTCCTGAGCCGCCCACCGGCCGGCGTTCACCCGAATGAGAGGGATCAGGCATCACTGTGAAGTTTCCCCACCTCCACCCTTCCATCCCCGCCGCAGTGGCACTGGTTGTTGCCGTGCTTGCAATCCTGTTCATTGATGGGCTTCTTGCACCCGACAAGGAGGAATGGACGGCTCCGGAAATACCGGACGAGCCAATTGTGGAGCAGCCCATTGATCCGCTGCCCGAGGACGAAACGGAAGCCCGCAAGGCCGAGCTGATCAACACGCTGCTGCCCCGCATCCAGTACAACAACCGCAGACTGCTGGAAAAGCGCGCGCGGCTGAAAGCCCTGGGGGAACAGGCCCCCGGGAACGAACTCGAGGAAAACGACAGGGAATGGCTGGAGGAACTGGCCCGTCGCTACCGGGTGCCCCACTCCGGGAGCCGGATCCCGGACGGGGAGCTGGTGCAATCACTGCTGCAGCGAATCGATATCGTTCCGGCCGACCTGGCGCTTGCCCAGGCCGCCATCGAGTCCGCCTGGGGCTCCTCGCGATTCGCGCGGGAAGGCAACAACTACTTCGGTCAATGGTGCTTTCGCCCGGGCTGCGGCATGGTCCCGGCCCGCCGCCCCGCCGGGCGAACCTACGAGGTGGAAAGCTACCCTTCGGCAGGCGAGGCGGTGCGCCGCTACATGCACAACCTCAACAGCCATCCGAGCTACGAAACGCTGCGCGACATCCGCGAGCAGGCGCGCCACGGCGGCGAGCCGATTACCGGCACCGCGCTGGCACCGGGGTTGCTCGACTACGCGGAAATCGGCGAGCAGTACATCCACAAGGTTCGCCAGATGATCCGGCAGAATAATTTCGACGCGTTCTCGCACTACTGATTGCGTGCCGTGTACTCCGCACCCCGGATGACGCTCGTCAGGGATTCCTGTAGTCCGGATGAAGGCCAAAGGCCGTAATCCGGGGAGTCTTCCAGGACGCTTCCTGCCAGGGCGGCGGCACCCCCCATCCACCGGTTGATCCTGTCCATGGTGCCAGCGAACCCGCCCATGGCCGCTTCGCGGCCCCGGGTTTCGCTTTGCTTCACCCGGGCTACGACGGACAGAGCAGACAAAGTGCAGCGCAAACGTAACCGTTCAATCAACCACCGGGCGGGGAACCTCTGAGTCACTCCCGGGATTACTCTGCGTACCACTGGCCATTGTCGCGTTTCATCCAGAGATGCGAATACCAGTAGAAACGCCCGCCGCCCGCCGAGGCGGTGCAGTTGACCAGGGTGCGCCCGGGGCTGAGATCCACGGCGGGGCGGACGGTGACATGGTCGACGCCACCCCGGGTCTGCCGGCGGATCTCGGCGGGCTCACCGCGGGCAAAGCAGTTCAGTGCACCGGCGCGCCAGCCTTCCGGTACCTGGATGGTGAACTGCGGACGTGCCTGGTCGGTGATGCTGTTGTCCGGCTTCACATCCTGAATCTTCATCGGTAGCGCGCGCACCTTGTCTCCGAGGCCGTTCCAGCCGGCGAACTGCCGGTTCACCGGAATGCGCGGCACGTCCATCCAGTTCACGTTCCTGTCTACCGCGCCACTGCGCTGGGAAAAACCCCGGTAGCCCTTTTCCCTGAGCATGTTGCGAACCTTCGGCTCATGTTCGCCATAAGGATAGGCAAAGTAGCGGGGCGGCTCTTCGCCAAGCCACCGGGTCAGCAGCTGCTGGGCCTTGCGGGTATCCTGCTCGAGACGCTGCAACCAGGCACGCTCGCTTTCCCCGTCACGGCGACGCACCATGTGGTGGTGCGTATGGCTGTGATTGACCATCAGATGGCCCCGGTCGTGAAGATCACGCACCTCTTCGACGGTCATCATGCCCCGGCGGGCATTCTTCACCGGCTCGGTCGCGACAAAAACGGTGGCCGGCCAGCCCCGCTCTTCCATCATGGGGATTCCCTTTTCGAGAATGCTTTCATAGGCGTCGTCGAAGGTGATACTCACAACTTTCTTGTGTGGGTCCAGGCCCGCCTCCACGCGCTCGACCAGCTCGTCAAGCCGGACCACCTCGAAGCCTTCCTTCTCAAGGCGATCGAGATGCCCGGCAAACTGCTCCGGAGTCACCGAGGTGGACGCCGGCGTGTCTTCCGAGACATGGTGATAGAGCATGATTACCGCCGCCGGAGCAGGGCCTGCCATGCCCAGCAGGGCAAGGAAGAATACGGATCTGATCAAATGCGTCATCGCAGTGTTCATTTCAGTTAATACCCCGTCATGCCAGTGGTGCTAGGATCAACGACTGTCCCGTTACGGAGAGACTCTCATGGCCTTCACCGAGGAACAACTCGAAACCATTCGTCAGGCCGCTTCCAGCCCCTTTCCCTTCATCAACCGCTGCGAGGCGGAGGTCGAGGAAATCCGGCCCGGCTACTGCCGGGCAAGAATGCCCTACAAGCCCAATGTTAACCATGTGGGCACCATGTACGCTGGCGCCCTGTTCACACTTGCCGAACTGCCCGGCGGCGCCCTTTTCCTTTCGTCCTTTGACAGCTCCCGCTTCTATCCGATCGTGCGGGATGCACAGATCCGCTTCCGCAGGCCCGCAATGACCGATGTGCGCATCGAGTCCACCATCGAGGAAGCGGAGGTGGAGCGTGTACAGAAGGAAACCGAAGCGCACGGAAAATGCGATTTCGAACTGGAAGGCGAGCTCAAGGACGAAAACGGCGAAGTGGTCGCCATCTCGAAGATGATGTACCAGCTGAGAAAGATCGGCGGGTGAGGCGCGCCGCTGCCCGGCGCGCGGTGGTCGGTTAGCAGTGGTCGGTGGTCGGTGGTCGGTGGTCGGTGGTCGGTGGTCGGTGGTCGGTGGTCGGTGGTCGGTGGTCGGTGGTCGGTGGTCGGTGGTCAG
>SLJS01000079.1 GCA_007135015.1 Alcanivorax sp.
CATTATCAGGAAGTGATGCTGTACACCGGACTGCTCCTGGAGGGCCTGGGTGTGCTGGTCATCCTGTTGGGCGCCGTTTACTCCAGCTGGCGGTTTTTCGCCAATACCCAGCCCGGTGGAGAGCGGACCTATCGCTTTTACAGACAGGACCTGGGCCGGGCGATCCTGCTGGGCCTCGAGTTTCTGATTGCCGGCGATATTATCCGCACCGTGGCCGTGGATCTTACCCTGGAAAGCGTGGCGATTCTTGGTGGAATCGTACTGATCCGGACCTTCCTGAGTCTGGCGCTGCATGTGGAGGTCGACGGTTGCTGGCCCTGGCAGCTCAAGCGGGAAAGTCACAGTTTCGCGGCCCAGGCCGGGAAAGAGCAGGCACGGGAACTGGCTGCACGAACCGAAAGCAGGAGAGAAGGTCATGAATGATGAAGGTGCCCGCTTTGAGTTCCGAGCCTTTGCACGCGACCTTGGCATCACCGAGGCGCGCATGCGCGAGCGCTCGCCGGAGGTGCGTATCAAGGAAAGCGCGGAAGTGTACCTGCTGAGCGCTTCCCTGGAACGCCACAACCTCAAGGTCCGTGGCGATGCCCTGGATATCAAGGAGCTACTCGCGGAACAGGACGGGCTTGAGCAGTGGACGCCGACCCTGAAAGAGTCTTTCCCCCTGGATCGCGAGCTGTTGAAGGAGCGGGTCGCGCCCCTGCTGGAGCTGGATACCTCCCTGTTTTCCAGGGAGCAGTACAGCGCCGAAGCGCTTGTGGAGGAGCTGATCCGCCCTCAACCGGGCCTGGTCCCCGCGGTGGTATTCAAGACCCGCTTCGGTTTCCTGATCGACGAATGCGCCTGCGAGATCGCCGATGTCCGGGTCAACGGCGCATACATCCGCACTGCCTGTGTTGAGTCCACTGACCCGGACGCCGTGCAGCGCCTTGTTCGTGAACTGCACCTGGATCCCTGGCCCAATACCAGTTACCTGTTGGCCTTGCAGCAGATTACCGGCCTGGTGCCGGTAGCACTTCCGTTCTGACTGTTTCTCCAAATACCCGGTGCTTCGTCTGGTCAGGGTGTTGCCTGCCGCCGTAGCCCGCGTGAAGCGAAGCGTAACCCGGGGCCGCGAAGCGGCCAGGGCTTGTTGGCACCCCGGACAGGGAGAACCGCGGGATGGGCGTTGTAGTCGTTGTGGAAGCCCCCGGATTACGGCTTTCAGCCTTCATCCGGGCTACTGCGAACATCCAGGGTGCGAATTGCATGGCATTTGGTCCAAAATCCGGTGATTTTGGTTGGATGTCTTCTCAGTTCTGGGCATAAACGGAAAAAAGGCCCGCCGTGAAGGCGGGCCGAAAGAACTGCAGGTTGCGTTCGAAATGCCAGGGCATAACTACCAGTCATACTGGACCCGTAGCGCATAAACCGGGCTGCTCCATTCCTTGTGTCCGTCGCCGAAGCCGTCCTCACCCCTTTCCGCATCCACATACATGGCGTTGAGCTTGAATACGATCCGGTCCTCGGGATACCAGTTCAGCCCCAGGGTGGAGTGCTTCAGTTTCTGGCGGTCTTCCCGGTTGTGGTGTTCCGTGGAGTCCGCTACCGCATACCGGGCCAGCACCTTCCAGGCACCTGGCCCACCGGCACTCAGGGGGTTGTGGACATTGATATGGCCGAAGTCGCCGCTGAAAGCGCGATAGTTTCGGCTTTCGCCAGTCAGGAAGTAGCTTGCCTGGGTGTACCAGCCATCAGAAACCATCCGGGTTACGTCAGTTCCTGGATTGCCAGCGAAATCCTCGGAATCCTCGTCACGGATAAGATCCATCCGGATATATTCACCCTGCATGGAGAAGGAGCCGATGCCGAAAGCGGCCTCCAGTGCCCAGGACGTGTAATAGTCCACATCTTCCATGTCATTTTCGCCGATCATCCTGCCGTCCACGGCGCGGGTGCCCAGCCGGGTACGCTTGCGTACCGACTCGTACTCCTTGGCGTCACCGCCACTGCGGTCCCATTCATAGGCGTTTCTGCGGTACTGATAGGAGGCCCCCAGGTGAGTGAAGATATCGCGGTTGGTATCCATGTAGGGCGCAAAGGAACTGCGGCCCGCGACGGACCAGCCCTCGGTTACATCGCGATTGCGGGCTACACCATCGCCCCCGAAGACGCCCAGGGCATAGTAGTAGTTGGGCACCAGGCTTTCCCACATTACGCCCATGGCGCGGCTGGGATTGGGTCGATAGGCATCCACCGGAGCGGCACGCTCGATAAACGAAATGCGCCGGGAGCTGGTGTGGCTTTCCAGGCTCCATGGCTCCTTGAAGTAACCGGTGGCAAGGCGGCCGTTATCGAAAAGATAGGCGAGGTAGGCATTGGCGAAGCGGACCTCATCATCACGAAAGTCCACTTCCACCTGCCATTCCCAGTTGTCATACATCAGCCCCAGCATGCCCATTCGGGCCCGGCGGATGATGGTTCCGTAACGGGCCAGGTCGCCATCATCGGCATCCTCGTCATCGGTGGTCTCGAACGGGTCATCCACATAGGCATAGTCAAGCATCAGCCTGCCGCGGAAAGCGAACCTGTGTTTTCCGTCCTCGGTTTCCCAGGCGGGGCGACCCACACGGGTTCTGACCCGCTCATCAACAACCGGCGTCGTCGGGTCATAGTCCAGGCCGGGATGGCGCTCGATGACTTCCGGTTGCTCCCGGATCTGATCCACGTCCTCCTGAGTCAGCACGCCCCGTTCGAGGAGCTTGTCGACCAGCCGGTCACTTTCCTCCGCGAGCGCCTGCCCTCCGGCAAGCAGTCCGGCGGGAGCCAGCAACATTGCGGCCAGGATGCTTTTTCTCTTCATGTGGTATCTCCAATCCCCTGTGGATGTTTGTCAATCGAGACGGGTTTGCCCTTTCCAGTAACACCACCGTCGTCGGATCACGTCATGCACCGCCTGATCCATATCAAGCTCCGGCGGTTGAGCTTCTGAAAGAGGCCCGAAAATTGACTGCGATCAATGTTTGGTAACGCAGGGTACCGACCAGGGCGCGGATGGATTCCGCATAAGGGGAGCTAAAAGCGGGAATCAGACTTCCTGGGCGTCGCTTCTCAGTCTGCGCCGGTTCTGCACCAGCGGGACGATGAATGAAAGCACGGCCAGGGTGAGCATTACGGCACTCAGCGGGCGCGTAAAGAACACCGAGCCGCCGTCCATGATGATGGCGCGGCGGAAATTGTCCTCGGCGATCGAGCCCAGCACGATGCCCAGGATGATCGGTGCCAGCGGATAGCCATAGCGGCGCAACAGCCATCCGAGCACACCGAAGCCCAGGCAACAGAACACATCAAACATGGAGTTGCGTACGGCAAAGGAGCCGATCACCGACATCATGGTGATAAAGACGAAAAGGAACTCCTTGGGAATGCTGGTAACCTGAATCCACAGTCGGCTCCCGGCCAGCCCCACCACCAGCAGCACGACATTGGCCAGCAGCATGGCACCGAAGATGCCATAGATAATGTCCGGGTCGGAAAGAAAGAGCTGCGGGCCCGGTGTAAGGTCATGAATCATCATGGCGCCAATCAGTACGGCGGTGGTGGCGCTGCCGGGGATGCCCAGGGTCAGCAGGGGTACCATGGCCCCGCCCACGGAGCCGGAGTTAGCGCCCTCGGCGGCGCATACGCCCTCGTCACAGCCCTTGCCATATTCGTCCTTGCGTTTGCTCAGGCGCTTGGAGAAATCGTAGCTGATGAACGAGGCGATGGTGGCCCCCGCGCCGGGGAATATGCCGATCAGGGTGCCGATCAGCGCCGAGCGCAGGGCCACGTACTTCAGCCGCCAGTAGTCGGCAAGGCGTGGCCACTTGTCCGCCAGGCCGCTCAGGCGCGCGGCGCGGAAGTCCTTCTTCTCGATGCCGGTAAAGACCTCGCTCAGGGCAAACAGCCCGATCAGCGCGGGAATGAGCATGAAGCCGTCGGACAGGGCGGTGATATTGAACGTGAAACGCTCGGCGCCGGAAATCGGATCCGTACCCACGGTATTGATCAGCAATCCCAGCAGGGCGGCGACGAAGGCCTTCAGCCAGTTGCGCCCGCCCAGCGAGGCGATGGTGGCTAGCCCGAATAGCGCAATGGCGAAGTATTCCGCCGGGTGAAAGCGTACCGCCAGGGCGGCCAGCGGAATGGAGAACAGGATCAGGATCACGGTGCCCACCATGCCGGCGGAAGCGGAAGTGACGATGGAGACACCCAGCGCCGTGGCCGGACGGCCCTGCTGGGTCAACGGATAGCCGTCCAGTCCCGTGGCCACGGCGGAGGCGGTGCCGGGGGCATTGATGGTGATGGCGGTAATGGAACCGCCGTAGCTGGCGCCAATATAGATACCCACCAGCAGCATCAGCGCCAGCAGCGGGGACATGCCATAGGTGAACGGCACCAGCAGGGAAACCCCCATGGAGGGAGAGAGCCCGGGCATGGCGCCGACGATGATGCCCAGGACTATGCCCACGAAAACGGCAACAAAGGGCGCCAGCCCTATTGCCGCCGAAATGCCGCCCAGTACCGAGTCCACCATGAGCTTCTATGCTCCCCGTGCTAGCGAAACAGGCGTGCCGTGGGCAGATCCACATGCAGCATGCCGCGAAAGACCACTTCGGAAAATACCAGCCAGCCGGCGGTCAGTGCCGCAATCACCAGCAGGCGCCGGTATCCCAGCATCCACATGGCCGCGGGCATGTAGAGCAGCGAGCCCAGCAGATAGCCCACCTGGGGCACCGCCACGATATAGGCGAGCATGATCCCCACGAATCCGAAAAGTCCCAGCGGACTGTGGCGCACGGTGGTGCTGTCGCCACGCACCAGCAGACGCCAGATCAGATAGAGGGCAATGGGCACCATGGCCAGCGCCCAGAGCCGTGGGACACCCCGCGCGCTGATGGGGTCCAGGTCGCTGGGAGGTGGCAGCGGGGCGGACATCACGTAGAAGAGCGCCGACAGCGAGAGCAGCCCGGACAGCACCATCATCTCCGTGGTCACGGGACGAAAGCGCGAGCGCAGCAGGACGACCGCCAGTAGAGTGTTCAGTGTCAGCAGTGCGGCAATCAGCCCGTATACGCCGGGGGGATCACCGAGACGCTCCAGCAGGCTGCGTTCCCGTTCCTCGTCATCAATGAGCCCGATTTCCCGGAGGTACTGATTGAACTCCTCGCGGTCCCTTCTGACGATGTCATTGAACTCGTCCGTACCCCGGTAGGTGAGGTTGACGCCTTCACCTTCCCAGGCTC
>SLJS01000195.1 GCA_007135015.1 Alcanivorax sp.
CCTCAAGAGCCCTCAGCTCCTCAAGAGCCCCCAGCTCCGCAACAGCAGCCTTCGGCGCCTCAAGAAGAGCCTTCAGCTCCTCAAGAAGGGCCCTCAGCGGCACAACAAGAGCCTTCAGCGGCACAACAAGAGCCCTCGGCCCCAGCGCCGACAGCCGCGCAGGGCGAAGGGGTCGCCGGCAATATGGAGATGGTGGGCACCATCCGCACCGGGGGCACGGACTTTTCCGGACCCTTCGATGTGGCACCGCCCGGCGAGGACATCGGGGAGCACCGCAACGTGGGTCCGGAAGTGAATCCGGATATCAGCCACCTCAGCATGGCTCCCCCGGGTACCGACCTTGAGGAAATCCCCCGTCAGGAAACCGTGGAGGTTCCCGACCTCAGTCATCTTTCGCTGGAGGATCTCCCTGAAGAGCAGCAAAAGGATTCCGGCAGCTGAGCCCCAGCCTGTATTCCAGACCGGTGCGTGCGTCCAGCAGGGTCAGTTGCCCCGGCGGCTGACTGCTGAATCCGGTCTGCGTGAGTGATAGCTCGGGTTTGAGTGCTTCCCAGCGGACCGATGCTTCTTCCTGGCTGTCAGGGCAGGGCAGCAGCCCGGCGGGAGTAGAGGCCAGTATCTGTTCGATCGCGGTCAGGGTCCGGCGTACCTGCCGGTCCCGCTCCAGTTTCCTGTGTTCCAGTCTGTTCTCCAGTTCCAGGAGCCGTTCATGCTCCGGGCTGTCCGGACCGATACGGTCGGCCAGGCGCTGCTGGCGGCTGCCGGCGATATAGAGGTGTCCGCGCTCGATGTCCCGGGCCAGTTCGGCGAGAGGAATATCGATCCGGGTGATCCGGCGCAGGGCTTCATCGAGCCCCGCCGGCTGCGCCCGCCGGGCCTCGTCCAGGGCGAGCCGGGCCGCTGGCAGGTCGTCCTGTTTCAGCGCTTCGTGAATGGCCGCAATCCGGGGGTGTTCCGCGGCGGGCCTGGTCGGCAGCTTGAAGACCTGCGTCGGGCAGCCGCCAACCCGCACTTCCACGGCCCAGTCCTGTGGCGCAAAGGCGCCCACGTTACGGCTGCTCCAGGTGCGCCAGCGCTCGCCGCCCACCGGCAGTTCCACGGCAGTCGTTCCGGCATCCCGTGATTGCCAGATGACCTCCACCTCGGTGTCGGCGCCGCCATGGATTTCCATGAAGAAATAGACCTGCCCGGCGTCTTCGGGAAGGGCCTCCAGCACACCGACCGGCTCCCGGTCCCGGATCGCGGAGGCAAAGACGGCACGATCGAAATCCGGACAGTCCGCCCGTACCGGAAACGGGACAAGGCAAAGCAGCCCGGTTAATGTCAGAATCAGTCGGTGCATCGAACGCAACTCCGCAAAGTTGTGATCATACCCACTTTGCCGTCCCGGGGGACAAGTAATGGAAAGCGCGTACCGCTGGCCCTGGCCGGCCATTCTCGCGGCCATGGTGGTGATCGTGGCAGGAATGAGGGCGGCGGCCGGGCTGCTCGAGCCGTTCCTGCTGGCCATTTTCATCAGCATCGTCTGCGCGCCCGCGGTGGCGGCGCTGCGCAACCGGGGCTGTCCCGAAGCGCTTGCGGTTTCCGGGGTGATGGCGGCACTGATCCTGTTCATGGCCGCCGCGGCCGTGGCGGTGGGTGCTTCGGTGAACGGCTTTCTGCGGGCCCTGCCCGGCTACCGGGAGGTGCTGGACGAACGCCTGGCCGGCGTCTATGCATGGCTGGCCGACCACGGCATGAATGTGGAAGAGGGGATGCTCGCCGAACAGCTTGACCCGGGCATGATGATGAACCTGGCCGGTCAGGTGGCCGGGCATTTCGGCAGTGTGCTCGGCAACCTGTTTCTGGTGCTGCTCACCGTGGCCTTTGTGCTGCTGGAGGCTTCGCGTTTTCCGGCAAAGCTGCAGGCCTCGATGGGCGACGCCGGAGCGGGCCTGTCCGCATTCAAGCGCTTCGCCACGGGCGTCAACCAGTATCTGGCGATCAAGTCCCTGGTCAGCCTGGCCACCGGCGCGCTGGTGACGCTGTGGATGTGGTGGCTGGAAGTGGACTATCCCCTGCTCTGGGGAGCGCTGGCGTTTCTGTTCAACTATATCCCCAATATCGGCTCCTTCCTGGCCGCCATTCCCGCCTGCCTGCTGGCCTTTGTGCTCCATGGCACGGGTCTGGCGCTGGTGGCGGCGGCCGGTTTCGCGGTGATCAATACCGTGATGGGCAGTCTGCTCGAGCCGCGCCTGATGGGCCGCAGCCTGGGTCTTTCCACCCTGGTGGTGTTCCTGTCGATGGTGTTCTGGGGCTGGGTGCTGGGGCCGGTGGGCATGGTGCTTTCGGTGCCCCTGACCATGATCCTGCGAATTGCCCTGGAAAGCCGCGACGACACCCGCTGGCTGGCCGTGCTGCTGGGTCCGGAAGTGCGCGAGTGGAAGGCCGGCAGAGGAGCTGAAGAGTCCGGGGAACTGTCGCCCTGAAGGTATAATCAACTTGAAGAAAGCGCTACAAGATTCTGAAATATCGCCCTTTATTCCGGCGCAGACGGTGCATGGAAGTGCAGGAAGATTTCCTCCATAACGCCCGGGATACTGGAGGCCATCTCACGGACCAGGCGCTCGTCTTCCCAGAGCCGGTCGAGCTCCGGGTCTTCGTCCAGCCCGGAAATCAGCATGAACGGCAGTAACCGGCGAGCCATCCCTTCCTCGTCGTCGGCGAACCAGTCCTGCGCCCGCAGGTAGACTCCGGCGATGAAACCGGCACACCAGCTGGCCAGGTCGCGCCCCTCCCGGTCCTCGAAGGGGTCCAGTCGGCACGGCAGTGCAAGGGAGTCACCGGCGCCCAGCCGCGCGGCAATGCGATCGAGCAGCTCATCCAGCGCCTCGCGGACGTCTGGCGCAGGCGGCCTGTCGCTGAGGATGTGGGCCGGCCAGTCGGAAGGAGGCTGCGGGCCACAGGCCAGCGCGCAGAGCAGGCCATGGGTCTCCGTCCAGGTGAACATGTCCTCCCGGCCTTCGCCCTGCGCCTCGTGGGTGAGCCAGTCGGTAATGCGTTGCTGAAGCGCGGGAAAGTCCTGGGTGCTCATGGATGCTCCGGCAAATATCTGTCAGGCGGGAAATATGCCAGCTTCAGGACACCGGGGAAAGCTCGGCGAGCTGGACGCGGTTGCGGCCTTCGCTCTTGGCCCGGTACAGGGCCTCATCCGCGCGGTGAAGCAGGCTGTCGCTGGTGTCGCCCTTGCACCAGCGGGTCATGCCCGTGGATACGGTCAGGATTACACCGGGTAGCTCGGGTACCCGAATAGCCTCGACGCTGCTGCGCAGCCGCTCCAGGACGTCCTGAATGTCCGCGGTGTCGCCATGGGGAAACAGCACCACGAACTCCTCGCCGCCGTAACGGGCCACCAGATCCGTGCGCCGCAGGACCCGGCGGGCGACGACAGCAAACTCGCGGAGGAAGCGGTCGCCGGCCTGGTGCCCGTGGGTGTCATTGATATGCTTGAAATGATCCAGGTCCAGTATCGCCAGGTGCAATGGCTGCCCAGTGCGTTCGGCTCGCGCCAGGTCCTCGTCCAGGCGTTCGAGGAAATAACGCCGGTTGAACAGCCCGGTCAGCTCATCATGGGTGGCGATCTCCTCCAGTTTTTTCATGGCCTCCTGAAGCTTGCTGTTGACCGCTTCAAGGGACAGGCGCTGCTGGCGATTGCGCTCCTGAAGATTGTGCATATGGCCACCCACGAAGACAAACCAGGTGAACCCCAGCGAAAGAATGGCCCAGTGACCAAAGCTCACCATCAGCAGGAATCGCTCCGGCTGATACAGCGCCTCGATCACTTCCAGGGTGGTAAAGCACAACAGGGCGAACAGCGACATCCAGACCATGCGCTTGCGGTCCAGGGCGAAGATCCCGAAGGTCATCACCATGAAATACAGCGCCAGCAGGGCACCGCGCATCATTTCGGAGTAGTGGAGCAGTACCGTGACCAGCACCATTCCCAGTACGACCTGGGGTACGGTCAGCGCGGGGTCGCTGAAACGCTCCGAGAAACCGGACCGGATAAGGTGGAAGATCAGCAGATTCAGGAACAGCAACCAGCCGAAGATCTCCCAGGCGGGGAATTCCTCCACGAACAGCCCCAGCTCCTGGCCCAGGGTCGCGCCGGCCCATACCAGCAGATAGGAGTACACGGCCATCAACTGGCGCCGCAACCGCAGGGCGCGGCGTGGATGATCTCTGGGTATCAGCAAGCTCCGGGTCCCGGCTGTTATTGGTACTTTTTCAGTATAACTGATCCCTGGCGGAGGGGGGCACACTCCTGACTTGCTGGCCTGACTTGCCGGTCGGCACCGCTTTGTGTCAGCATTTACCGTTCAAACGCTCGTTTAAATTCCGGACCCGCAGCCTGTCCGGTTATCACGGCCCGCACCAGGAGTAACCCGGCATGAGTGATGACCTGCCGTTCGACCTTTCCCTGACCGAGGAACAGCGCATTTCCCGCGAGAGCATGCGCCGTTTTGCAGCGGAGCAGCTGCGCGAGGTGGCCCGTTCCGCTGACGAGGCGGGCGCGCCTCCCGAGGGTTTCCTCGCGCGCACCATGGAACTTGGCCTGCCGCTGATGCCGATTCCCGAGGAATATGGCGGCGCGGGCATGCCCCGCTCGCCCCTGTCCAACATGCTTAACCTGGAGGATCTCGGGGAAGGGGATTTTTCCCTGGCGCTGGCCATGGCCACACCGCTTTCGTTTATCAATGCATTGCTGGATTTCGGCAGCGAGGCCCAGCGGGAAGCCTTCCTGCCCCGGCTGGCGCAGGAGGACTTCGTCCCGGCCACCATCGCGCTGATGGAGCCCCGGGCAACCTTTGAGCCCCATGAGCTGTCCACCACCGCCCGGCGCGACGGGGACGGCTACCGTCTTGATGGCGAGAAGCGGATGGTGGCGCTGGGCGCCAGCGCCGAACTGCTGCTGGTGATTGCCGAAGCGCAGGGCGAGGGCCCGGCCGCCTTCGTGGTCGAGCGAGGCACCGAGGGGCTCTCGGCGGAGGAGCAGCCGTACATGGGGCTGCGCGGCCTGGAAACGGCGACGGTGCGGCTCGACCATGTGGCCGTGCCCGCCACCAACCGCCTGGAAAACTTCGATCTGCAGCGTCTGGTGGATCTCTCCCGGATTGGCACCTGCGCGCTGGCCGTCGGTTGCGGCCAGGCGGTGCTCGATCTGGTCAGCGAATACGTCAAGGAACGCCACGCTTTCGGTGAGCCCATTGCG
>SLJS01000025.1 GCA_007135015.1 Alcanivorax sp.
CGCCTACTGCTGCGGCAGAAGATCAATGGGGTTCTGTGGCTTGCCATCCTTGCGGATTTCAAAGCGAAGCTGGGTGCGGTAGGTGCCCGTTGCACCCATGCGGGCGATCCGCTCGCCCTGATCCACCTGCTGTCCCTCGCTGACCAGCAGGTCCTGGTTATGGGCGTAGGCGCTCAGCCAGTGATCGTCGTGCTTGAGAATGATCAGCTTGCCGTAACCGGTCAGTCCCGAGCCACGGTACACCACCGTGCCGGCCTCGGCCGCATGCACCGGGTCGCCGCTGCTGCCGGCGATGGTGATGCCGCCGCGGCCGGGTTCGTTCGGATCAAAGCTGCTGAGCACGGAGCCGTTGACCGGCCAGCGCCAGTTCAGGTCGGCGGCGCCCGACGACGACGAAGCACTCCGTGAAGGGGCCGGCGATGCCCGCCCACCGGACGGCCGCGAGCTCTCCGGTTGAGCGGGCCGGTCTCCCGTGCCGCTGGCCGGGGCCGCCCGCGCCTGGCGGGACGCCGCCGGCGTCGTGGCATCCAGACGGATCACCTGGCCAGGATAGATGGTGTAGCTGGAATCGATATCATTGGCCCTGGCCAGTTCCCGGTAGTCATGGCCGTGGCGCCAGGCAATGGAATACAGGGTGTCGCCTTCGCGCACCGTATAGGTGGCCCGGTCCCCGCCGTAGTAGTCGACGACCGGTGCCTGATTCACGGAGCAGCCCGCCAGCCAGACCGCCACGAGAAGCAGTCGTTTCAATCTGCTGCATCCCCTTGTTTCTGCCTGTGCTCATTATGCACAGGCAGGCGGCGCGAAAGTAACCATACCAGCACCACACCGAAAGCCAGCGCCAGCAGTGCCGGTACCACCAACGCCGGCTCGCCGGTCTGTTCACTCCATTGCGCGGGCCACAGGGTATGCTCGCGCACCGCGCCCTCTTCCGCCGGGACCCGCCAGGGCCACAAACGGGCCAGCGAGCCAGCCATGAAGCCAGCCAGCAGGGCCATCACCGGGTCATGCCAGCGCTCCAGCAGCCAGCGAAGCAGGTGCACGAATGCCAGCAGCCCGGTGACACAGCCAACCACGAAGGCTGACAACAGCGGCACCTCGAGATTACGCAACGCTTCCAGCACCGGCAGATACATGCCCAGCAGCAGCAGGATGAAACTGCCGGAAATACCCGGCAGGATCATCGCGCAGATGGCCACGCTGCCGGCAAGGAAAAAGGTCAGTGGCATCAGGCCCAATGCATCCAGACCCGGACGCGAGACCACCCAGCCCGCGGTGAGCACCCCCAGCAGGAACACCGCCCAGATCGCCGGGCCGAAATGCGCCAGCGGGCGCAGCACCACGGCGATGCTGGCCAGGATCAGTCCGCAGAAGAAGGACCAGACGGGTACCTCGTAGTGCGTCATCAGCCAGACGATCAGGTTCGCCAGCAACAGGATACTGGTGACAATGCCCGCCAGCAGCGTGGTCAGGAAACCCAGGTTGCCCTCGCGCCAGAAGGCGGCGAACCCGCGGCGCCACCAGACGCCGAACAGGCGCGGACGGAGATTGCTGAGGGTGAAGATCAGTTCCCGGTAGATCCCGGTGATCAGCGCAATGGTGCCACCAGAGACCCCGGGCACCACATCGGCGGCGCCCATGCCCAGCCCCCGGGCGAAGATTCCCGGCCAGCGACTCAACGCTCGACCCCGCGCTGGAAGGGCACGAAACGCACCGGCTCCAGTCGCTGACTGTGGAACTGGTCCCCGTCCCGATCCACAACGGTCAGCCACTGGGTACCCGTATCACCCACGGGCATCACCAGCCGTCCGCCGTCGGCGAGCTGGTCGAGCAGCTCCCGGGGCACTTCCGCCCGGGCACAGGCGGCCAGGATGCCGTCGAAGGGCGCTTCCGAGGCCCAGCCCAGGGTGCCGTCGGCATGCTTGAGCTGGACCCGCGCCAGCCCCAGCTCCCGCAGCCGCTTGCGCGCCTGCTCCTGCAGGGGCCGAATGCGCTCGACGGAATAGACCTCGTCGCAGAGGCCGGCCAGCACGGCGGCCTGATAGCCGCAACCGGTGCCGATTTCCAGCACCTTGCGCGGGGCGCCCCGCTCGACCAGCAGCTCGGTCATGCGCGCGACCACCCAGGGCTGGGAAATGGTCTGGCCGTAACCGATGGGCAGGGCCGTATCGTCATAGGCCTGATGCGACAGGGCCTCCTCCATGAACAGGTGCCGGGGCGTGGTGCGGATCATCTCCAGCACCCGCTCATCGCCGATTCCCTTTTCCCGCAACCGGTTTGCCAGTCGCTCGCGGGTCCGTGCCGAAGTCATGCCGATACCCTTCAGGTCGGTTCCGTTCACCGCGACATTCTCCCCTTGTTAGTCCGGACAGATTGTTTCCGGACAGACTCAATCTTGTTCTTCGAGTTCAAGCAGTTGCGCCAGCACTGTGGTGGCGAAGGCGCCCGCGGGCAGACGGAATTCCAGCTCCAACTCCGTGTCCTGGCGCTGCCAATCGAGCGCCTGCACCGCCAGCCTGGTGGCCCGGCGGGCGGCGTCCACGCCGGCCTGCGCCAGTGCCTCCACCAGCGCCTGATCGGGCTCCAGGACCCGCGCCTCCAGCCGCGCACAGGCGCCGGATGATGCCATGCCCCCGGCACCGGGCAAAGGGGCCGTGGGGTGGATCTCGCCGGCGGCAAGCCGCGCGACGGCATCGGGCTCGTCCGCTTCTCGGAAGAGCCCCCGGCTGCCTTCCGGCTGCAGGATGTCGCCGTCGAGCAGACGATTCCAGCAGCCCTGCTCCACCCGGGCGGCCAGCACCCGGTTGAACAGCTCGCTGCGCACCGCCGACAGCCAGAGTCCGCGCAGCGCCCGCTTGCGCGGTGCCTCGCCGGTGCCCAGCAGCCAGGCCCGCCCGCGCAGGGCATTGCTGTTGTGCGCGCCGAAACGCTGGGCGCCGAAGTAATTGGGTACGCCCTCGGCGGCCACCTTGGCCAGCCCCGCCTCCAGTGCCTCCGGGTCGCCACGGAGGTCGCGCACCCGCAGGACAAAGCGGTTTGCCCGATGGGTGCCGCGCTGCAGCTTGCGCCGGTGTCGCCGGGCAAGCAGTTCCTCGACCCCCGGCGGCCAGTCGAAGGCGGGATCCGCCTGGCCCGGCAGATGAATGCTGAACCACTGCTCGGTAACGGCCCGGCGATCCTTGCGCCCGGAGTAGTTCACCCGGCGGCGTGGTACACCCGCCTGCCGGGCCAGCCAGACCGCCAGGTCCTCGGTGTTCCACTCCCGCTTGCGCAGCTTCAGCCACAGGTGCTCGCCCTCGCCGTCGGGCTCCACACCAACTTCCTCGTAGACCCGGAAGTCCTCCGGCTCCACGCGAATGCGCCCGCAGGCCGGGGCCGGCCGTTCCAGCGTCTCGCTCAAGCGGCCTCCAGCAGCACGATCGCCATGGCGGCAATGCCTTCGCCACGGCCGGTAAAGCCGAGCCCTTCGGTGGTGGTGGCCTTGATGGATACGCACCCGGTATCGGCACCCAGGCGCGCAGCCACGGCGCGGCGCATGGCCTCCACATGGGGAGCGATCTTCGGTTTCTGGCAGATGACCGTCAGGTCCGCGTTGCCCAGCCGCCAGCCCCGGCCGGAAACCTCGGCGTAGACACGGTCCAGCAGGACCATGGAATCGGCCCCGCGCCACTGCTCGCTGCTGTCGGGGAACCAGCGCCCCAGGTCCCCCAGCGCCAGTGCGCCAAGCAGGGCGTCACAGAGGGCGTGGAGCACCACGTCCCCGTCGGAGTGCGCCACCAGACCCCGGTCATGGGGAATCGTGATGCCGCCCAGTACCACCTGATGGCCCGGGCCGAAAGCGTGCACGTCGTAGCCCTGACCTATCCGGAATCCTGCCACCGCAGCCCCTCTTCTTCCTGCTGTTGCAGATGGAATCCTGCCAGAGGCAGGTCCGCCGGTTCCGTGACCTTGATGTTGTCCGCCCGGCCGGTCACCAGCCGGGGACGCCAGCCCGCCCGCTCCATGGCCGAAGCCTCGTCGGTAATGGCCGCACCGGCTTCCAGGGCCTCGACCAGGGCCCGGTGTAGCACGGTCACCGGAAAGAGCTGTGGTGTCAGCGCCCGCCAGATCCGTCGGCGATCCGGCGTGGCCAGCACGAAACCCTGATCGTCCGATTCCTTGAGGGTGTCGGTCAGCGGCCGGGCCAGCAGCGCCCCGTCATCGCCGGCGCTGGCCAGCAGCCGTTCCATGTCCGACAGCCGCACGCAGGGACGGGCCATGTCATGGACCAGCACCCAGTCGCGCTCGCCGGCGTCACCCAGCAGGGCTTCCAGCCCCAGGCGTACCGACTCGGCGCGGGTGTCGCCTCCCGTGACCGTTTCCACCCGGCGATGGGAGGCCGGCGGCAGGGTCGGCCACCAAGGGTCGTCCCGGGCCACCGCCACCACGACCCGCTCGATGGAGGCCAGCGCGAGCAGCCGCGCCATGGTGTGCTCGGCCAGGGTCCGGCCGCGCAGGGTCAGGTACTGCTTGGGCAGCGCCGCGCCCATCCGGCGCCCGGCGCCCGCCGCGGGCACCAGGGCGTGAACCCGGGCGTCAGCGGGAAGCGTCATCGCCGCTCTCCCCGCCCGGCTCCAGCACCATGAAGAAACTTTCTCCCTCGCGGATCATGCCCAGGTCCCGCCGGGCGATTTCCTCGACCTTGTCCAGCCCCGCCTTGAGTTCCTCCACGTCCGCCGCCATCAGCCGATTGCGCTCGCGCAGCGCGGCGTTCTCCTGCTCCAGGGTCTCCACCCGCTCGCGCAGTTCCATGACATGACGCAGGCTGCCCTCGCCGAACCAGAGCCGCACCTGGAGGCCGAACAGTACCACCAGCAGCACCGAAAGGGTGAGCCACCACAGCGGACGCCGGCGAAGCGCCTCGCCGGCGTCCCGTCGGGCCCGCGCCCCACCGGCAACAGCGGCGGTGCCACGCCCTTTTTGAGTGCCCTTTCTCGCCACAGACTCCTCCGGGGAGTTGCTTCATGCCGGGCGGCGCGGCCATGATCCATGCCTGCCGCACCCGGCCGGCAAAAGGCGCCGCACAGGCGCCGATTCTACCGCGTTTGCGTGCGGCACTTCTGTCGCTTCACCGCCTCCCCGTCGCCGGAGCCGGACTAACGCAGGAAGCGGAATTCCCCGCGGCCATGATAGGCCGCGCGCCCGAGCTCTTCCTCGATACGGATAAGCCGATTGTACTTGGCCACCCGGTCGGAACGGCA
>SLJS01000330.1 GCA_007135015.1 Alcanivorax sp.
ATGAATGCAGGCTGCCTGAGCGCCCGGAATGGCCTTTGGAGTTGCGCAAGCGCGCTCCTTTCGCGACCATCTGTCACTGGCAAAATACAAGCGAGGGAGAGTGGCATGAGTCCGAGAGAGCAGGTTGGCAAGATGACACCAATGGACGCCCTATTTGATCGGGTGGAGAAGCAGGGCGATGCAGTCGCCATGGTGCAGCCGACGGGTGGTGGCGCGCTGCGCGAGTATACCTGGAAGCAGGTCGCCGACGAGTCCCTGCGGATGGCAGCCTATTTGCGCTCCCTGGATCTGCCGGAGCGCGCTCATATCGCGCTGATGTCGAAGAACTGCGCGGAATGGATCATGGCGGATCTGGCCATCTGGCTGGCCGGCTATGTGAGCATCCCCCTGTATCCGACACTGACCTCCGACAACGTGAAGCTGGTTCTCGAGCACAGCGAATCGGAGCTGCTTTTCGTGGGCAAGCTGGATGTCTGGGACGAGGCGAAGAAGGGTGTTCCGGACGGGATGAAGAAGATTTCGTTCTCCCTGTCGCCAGAAGACGCGAAGAAGGAGTTCCCCTGCTGGCCGGATATCATCCGGGATACGCAACCCCTGGACCGCTCCGAGGCGTTCAAGCCGGGGCACGATGATCTGTCGACCATCATCTATACGTCCGGCACCACCGGCATGCCGAAGGGTGTCATGCATCCGTTCGGAAACCTGGTGCTCATGGGCGAGAAGATGCCCCATATCTACAATCTCACTCCACAGGACCGGATGATCTCCTACCTTCCCCTGTCCCACGTGGCCGAACGGGCGGCGGTGGAGATGTCCATGCTGTACGTTGGCCAGAAGGTGTTCTTTGCCGAATCCCTGGACACTTTTGCCGACGACATCAAGCGGGCCCAGCCGACCCTTTTCTTTGCAGTGCCGCGCATCTGGAACAAGTTCTACCAGAAGGCCAGTGACGCGCTTCCGCCGGAGAAGATGAACAAGCTGCTGAAGATTCCGCTGGTCAACCGGCTGATCAAGAAGAAGGTGCTCGGCGCCATGGGGCTGGACAAGTGTCGCATCGCGCTGTCCGGCGCCTCGGCCCTGTCGCCCGAGGTAATCGAATGGTTCAAGAAACTGGGTCTGGAGATCCTGGAAGTCTACGGCATGACCGAAAACCTGGCCTGGTCCCATATTACCTATGAAGGTGACCAGAAAATCGGGTCGGTGGGTGTGACCCAGGAAGGCGTGGAGTGCCGGATCGCCGATGACGGCGAGATCCTGGTGCGTAGCCCCGCCAACATGACCGGCTACTACAAGATGTCGGAGAAGACCGCCGAAACCATCGACAGCGAAGGCTGGCTGCACACCGGCGACCGCGGCCATATCGATGACCAGGGCCGCCTCTATATCACCGGCCGGGTCAAGGAGATCTTCAAGACCGAGAAGGGCAAGTATGTGGCCCCGGCCCCGATCGAGAACCGGTTGGTCTCCCACCCGGGCGTTGAGCAGGCCTGCGTCACCGGCGCCAACCTGACTCAGCCGCTGGCCCTGCTTTGTCTTTCCGAAGAGGAAATCGGGCACGTGGACAAGGATGAGCAGGAACGCAAGAAGTTCATCGAGGGCCTGGAGAAGACCCTGGAGCGGGTCAACGGCGAGCTGGACGCCCATGAACGGCTGGGTGCACTGGCGGTGGTTCCGGAGACCTGGGGCGTGGAGAACGACATGCTTACCCCCACCATGAAGCTCAAGCGTGACCAGATCGAGGATCACTACAAGGACAAGATCCCCGAGTGGGCCAAGCAGGGCGGTGTAGTCTGGGCACGGTAGTGGCCCAAAGGGGCGGTTCTTCTCCAGACAGCGCCCTGATCCGCCTTCTGGCGGACGGGCGCTTTCATTCCGGCGAGGAGCTCGGCGGTCATCTGGGCATCTCGCGGGCGGCGATCTGGAAGCGCCTGCGCGAGCTTGAGGCGCTGGGACTGACCCTGGAGCGTGTTCGCGGAAAGGGATATCGATTGCCCGGCGGGCTGTCGTTGCTCGATGCCGATGCCATCGTCCGGGCCTCCGGGCTTGCGCCCGGGGCCCTGGATCTTGTCGTGCTCGAGACCATCGACTCCACCAATGCCGAAGCCCTGCGGCGTGCCGGCGCCGGCCTTGCCGCGCCCCTTGCCGTGCTCGCCGAACATCAGCAGGCAGGGCGGGGCCGTCGGGGGCGTGCCTGGCAATCGCCGTTCGGCACCAATCTCTATGTGACGCTGGCCCGGGAGTTCGGTAGTGCGGCGCGGCTGGAGGGGCTGAGCCTGGCGGTGGGCATTGCCGTGGCGGAAGTGCTCGAGGAGACGGGCCTGGCTGGCCGGGTCCAGCTGAAATGGCCCAACGATATCCAGTGCAGCGGACGCAAGCTCGGGGGTGTGCTGGTGGAGCTGGCCGGGGATCTGGATACCTCCTGCGTGGCCGTCATCGGCATCGGACTCAATGGCGCCATGCCGGCCACCGCGGCCCGGGCCATCGACCAGCCCTGGACGGACCTGGGCAGGGAGACGGGCGCGCCGCTGGAGCGCAATCTGCTTGGCGGTCGTCTGCTCGGGCATATGGTGCAGGTGCTGGACCTTTTCGCCGAGGAGGGTTTTGGCGGACTGCGGCAGCGCTGGGCACGTTACGATTGCTGTGTAGACAGGCCCGTGCGGGTGGAACTGGCGGGCCGGAGTCTGGACGGGGTCGCCCGCGGTGTGGATGCCCGTGGCGCATTGCTGCTCGAACATGAGGGGCAGGTTCAGGCCTGGCACGGGGGCGAGGTGAGCCTGAGGCTGGCATGAAACTTTTCGTGGATGTGGGCAATACCTCAATGAAGTGGCGCCTGCGTGACGGTACAGGCTGCCACCAGGGCAGCTTTACCCATGACCGGGACTGGTCCGGCGTTGTCAGTGAGCTGGCACGGGTGGCGCCCGCGAGCGTAAACGAGGTCCACGTCGCCTCGGTGGCCGGCAGCGAGGGGGATCAGCTTCTGGAAGGTGAACTGCTCCGGCAGCTCGGCATCACGCCCCGGTTCCATTATTCGGAGGCCAGCGCAGGCGGGGTGCGCAACGCCTATGAAAATCCCCGCCGGCTGGGGGTGGACCGCTGGCTGGCCGTGCTGGAGGCCTGGCATCGCCATGGTCCGTCGGTGGTCATCGACTGCGGCAGCGCCATGACGATCGATGCCGTGGCGCAGGGCAGGCACCTTGGTGGCTACATCGTGCCCGGTCTGGCCATGCTGCGCGGCAGTCTGCTACAGAATACCGCCGACGTGCATCTTTCCTCGGCTCTACCCGCAAGCCTCGAGCCGGGAAGCAGTACCACCGAGGGGGTCGAGCATGGGATACTGCTCATGAGCGTGGCCTTCGCCAGCCGCGCAGTGGTTGAACTGCGCAGGGGGCTCCCGGATACTTGCAGCGTACTGCTTACCGGGGGCGACGCATCCAGGCTCGAGTCCTGGCTCGGTGACGAAGTGACGCTGGAACCGGATCTGGTGCTCGACGGGCTTGAGCGACGGGTCCGGATGGACCGGGGGGAATAGGGGCGAGCATGCGCTGGGTCTTTTACAGCCTGATTATTCTGAATCTTGCCTACCTGGGCTGGCATCTGGCCGGCACCGTGGCCGGGCCGTCCGGAGATCGCGAGCGAGTGGAGGTCGAGCCGGGTGGAGACCTGGAACTGCTGGCCGAGCGCATGGGCAGCGAGAACCTGCCGGACGCTTCCCCGGAAGTGGCTTCCCGGCCCGGGCTCTGCCCCATGATCGGGCCCTGGCAGTCGCGGGAGCAGGCAGCCGGAGCCCGCAGTGAGCTCGCGCGCAGCTACGACGCCCGGCTGCGGGTGCTGCGCGTGGAGCGCGATTCGCTGGACTGGGTCTTTGTGCCGCCGGCGGACAGCCGCGAAGAGGCCATGCGTACCCTCCGGGAGCTGCAGTCGCGGGGCGTGGACAGCTTCATCGTCGATGAGGGCGAGGACGCCAATGCCATTTCCCTGGGCTTCTTCAGCAGCGCCGATTCGGCCCGGGGCCTGAAGGTCAAGATGGAAAACGAAGGCTACCCGGTGGAGATTCGCGAGACCTCGCGGGAGGTTGACGAATACTGGGTCAGGCTGCAGCCCGACAGTATTACGGACGACGCCCGGGCCCTGCGGGACTTCCTGGCCGGCGAGCCCGACCGGGAGCTCGAGCACGCCCGCTGTGACGACGGCCGCCCGGCCTCCTGAGCCCGGAGTCTCCGGAGATTGCGCTTGCCGGGGGCTTTCATTACAATCCGCCTCCCCCGGCTGGCGTAGCTCAACTGGCAGAGCAGCTGATTTGTAATCAGCAGGTTGTAGGTTCAAGTCCTATCGCCAGCTCCACTTCCCCGTGGAGACGCCTGAATTTCCGGGAAAACTTGTTGACAAGGCGGGGGCCCGCCAAGAGAATGTAGGCCCTTTTTCGGGAGGGGTTCCCGAGTGGCCAAAGGGATCAGACTGTAAATCTGACGCGAAAGCTTCGGAGGTTCGAATCCTCCCCCCTCCACCAGGCAGTATTCGGAGCCAGCGATTCGAACGGCCCGAATGGTTGATAAAGGCCTTCTCCCGTATCCCGGGGGAAGGATTCGAACCGGCAGAAGGTTCGACGGGTCCGCCGCAGGCGGATCGAGCAGCTCGCGCGGCGAGCTGGCCCGCAAGGGCGGAGGCCGGGCGAAGCCCTGCTTCCGGTTTCTGGTAGATACAGTGCCGGCCGGATCCGGGGTCGGTGGAAGGAGCAGGTTCGCGGGTATAGTTCAACGGTAGAACCTCAGCCTTCCAAGCTGATGATGCGGGTTCGATTCCCGCTACCCGCTCCAGGCCGGTTTCCGGCTGTAACAGTGGCGACAATCTGGTTTTTCATCGCTCCTGCGCCATGAGGTTGACGCTCATGTAGCTCAGTCGGTAGAGCACATCCTTGGTAAGGATGAGGTCACCGGTTCAAATCCGGTCATGAGCTCCATATTGGCGGGTCCGTTACGGCGGATCCGCACAGCGACAGGGAGAGATGTTCTGAGTGATCCCGACTTCCCCGGGTGGAGGTCGTGGTCTTTTTGTACTTTCCGCCTTGTCGAAATGTCAGGCAGATTTGCACAACGGAACCGAGGGGTAGAATCGTGGCAAAGGCAAAATTTGAACGCACGAAACCGCATGTGAACGTGGGCACCATTGGTCACGTGGACCATGGCAAGACGACGCTGACGGCGGCGCTGACGCGCGTGTGCGCGGAGACGTG
>SLJS01000049.1 GCA_007135015.1 Alcanivorax sp.
GCATGACACCGTCTTTGTCCTTATCAAACAGCGGATCCCAGTTACGGCCCCAGACCACCTTGAGCACGTTCCATCCCGCGCCCCGGAATATGCCTTCCAGCTCCTGGATGATCTTGCTGTTGCCACGCACTGGCCCGTCCAGGCGCTGGAGGTTACAGTTCACCACGAAAATCAGATTATCAAGCTGCTCACGCCCGGCCAGACCGATGGCTCCCAGGGTTTCCGGCTCATCACATTCACCGTCGCCGACAAAGCACCAGACCTTGCGCTGGCCTTTTTCCACCAGCTCGCGGCTGTGGAGGTACTTCATTACATGCGCCTGGTAGATTGCCTGAATCGGCCCCAGCCCCATGGAAACCGTGGGGAACTGCCAGAAATCGGGCATCAGCCAGGGGTGGGGATAGGACGAAAGCCCCTTGCCGTCCACCTCGCGGCGGAAGTTGTCCAGTTGCTCCTCGCTGAAGCGGCCCTCCAGATAGGCCCGGGCGTAGATGCCCGGCGCGGAGTGGCCCTGGTAATACACCAGGTCGCCGCCAAAGGATTCGCTGGGCGCGCGGAAGAAATGGTTGAAGCCCACGTCATAGAGCGTGGCCGACGAGGCAAAACTGGCGATATGGCCGCCGAGCTCGTCATCGTTGAGATTGGCCCGCATCACCATGGCCAGGGCGTTCCAGCGCACCAGCGAACGGATGCCGCGCTCCATGAAGATATCGCCCGGGAAGTGGGGTTCGTCACGCAGGCCAATGGTATTGAGATAGGGGGTATTCAGATGAGTGCGATACAGGCCCTGTTCCTGGGCGGTTTCGGTAATCCTTTCGAGCAGCCAGCTGGCCCTGTCCCTGCCTTCGTACTCGACTACCGAATCCAGTGCTTCGAGCCACTCACGGGTTTCGGCGGGATCATCATCATCAAAGAACTGCCTGTCTTTCATGGGGTTGCGTCCTTAATCGCGCCCTTTCGCAGGCATGCCGGCGAAGCGGGGTTGGCCCGGCTTCAGGCAGGCTGCGAAGGCATACGGGGTATACATGCCGTCTCAACAGTAGGATGAAAGGCGCCGCCAGTCAATTCGGCGGTCTGTGCGCGCCGGTCCTCAGGCCTCGACAGGAGCTCTCCTTGCTCCTTGCCTCCTGCCCCTTGCTTCCTTTTCCGCGCCTATCCGCTTATCACCACCCAGACCGCCGCCAGAATCAGCCACATGGCCAGGCAACGCATCAACAGCCCCTGCAGGGCCTCGAGCTGATCAATGCCCGCCTGCAGGCCCTCCGGGTCTTCGAGATCCGGCACATCCAGGGCACCGGCCAGGGCTTCACGCAGCAGTTCCTCGCCGCTGTCGAGCTGCCATACGCGCCCGGTGATCGAGTCGGACACACGGCGGAAGTTGCCGCCCAGGGCCATGCAAAGCACCAGCAGCCGTGAGGGAATCCAGATCAGCGCGGTGTGTAATACCCGCGCGATCTCGCGCTCCTGACCCTCGGCGTCACGCATGCGCTGGAGATTAAGCGCATACAGCAGTGCCGCCCAGTAGCCCAGCGCAATCAGCCAGAAGGTGATTGCAAAGAGCTGACGAAGGTCCAGGTGGATGATGCGTTCGAGCAATCCGGGGAAGAAGCCCGGCTGGTTCGGCTCCCCGGAGGCCTCGAAATAGCGTTGCGATGCCTCCCCCAGCTTCTCCGGGTCATTCATGCGTCCGCGGACCAGCAGGTCGTCCAGCTGACGCAGTTCGCTCTCACCACCAAGCAGCCACAACAGCAGCAGACCGCCGGCAATAAAGCCGGGCAGCCCCCAGAGAAATCCGTGAAGCCAGTACAGCACCAGCGCCACCAGCAGGGCAGGCACCACCACCAGCAACAGCCACTGAACGAAGGCGGGCATGGAGAGACCCGCAACCCGCTCGACAACCATCGACTGGGCTCTTGCAATGCGATCCCGGGCCATCAGCCAGTCCGGCCAGGCAATCTCCATGCGCCGCAGTGCCAGTACCACCAGCAAAACCAGCAATTTCATGAGTGCCGCTCCTCCATAGCCTGTTCCAGCGCCTTCCAGTCAAAAGCGGGGCCCGGGTCGGTCTTGCGTCCGGGAGCAATATCGCAATGCCCGGTAACGGCATCCGCGGCAATACGCGGATAGGCTCGCCGCAATGAATGAACCAACTGTGCCAGTATCCGGTACTGACTGGCAGTATAAGGGGTCTGGTCCTCGCCTTCGAGCTCGATGCCCACCGAGAAGTCGTTGCACTCGGAGCGATCACGCCAGCACGAGCGCCCCGCATGCCAGGCCCTTCGGTCACAGGGCACATACTGGGTGAGCTCTCCGTCTCGGTCGATCAGAAAATGGGAAGAAACCCGCATTGCGGCGACTTCGGCAAAGAACGGATGTGCCGCCGGATCCAGGCAGTTCGTGAAGAATCGATCGATCCAGGGCCCGCCGAACTCCCCGGGCGGAAGACTGATGCTGTGGACCACGATCAGCGAAATATCCGCGGGATCAGGCCGCCGGTCATGATTGGGCGACGGCACATGCCGCGCCTGATCCAGCCAGTGATCGGAGAAAGTCAGCACTGTAGGTTCCGCTCATCCATCGCGATCAAAAGGGAAAGGCTCCGGAACACGGTACCGGCGGCCCGACAGGGCTGCAATAAACCGCTACCGCCCGGCGCCACAGCCGCCCGGATTCAGGCGCTACCTTGCGCCTTGCGCAGATCACCGATCATGGTTTCCAGCGCCTTGTCGAACACCGCGCTTTCCTCGATGATGCGGGCGAGATCGTTTTCGAGCAGCGCGGCAAAACCGGGCGCCGAGTATTCGCAGAGCTTGATACCGCGACGGTTGATGAAGATGAGCTTCTCGCCGTCGCGAATGTTGGCGGCCAGCTTGCAGCGCAGCCCGCCGTCACCCTTGCGGAACTCCACCCAGGCGCCCGTGGCCATCTTGCGGATTTCCTTCACCCGGGGATGATCCTCGTCCAGGGGCTCCGGATCCCCCTCGGCGGTGACCATGCCGGCGGGCTGTTCACTGCCCTGCTCCTGCTGCGGCGCCTCCACCACATCCGCGGCATCCACGCGCTGTGTCTCCTCGCCCTTGAGCAGGCGCAGGTGGATGGCTTCGAGCTCGCGAATCACGGTGCGGGTTTCCACCGCGTCATATCCCACGGCATCCAGGCCCGCCTTGACCCCGCCCAGCAGCCGGGGACTGAGTTCACGAAGCTTGTTCCTGGACTCCTCATCGCGATGCGGCAGTGCGCTCCAGATCAGGGCATCAACCAGTTTTACCCGGCGCTTCCAGGCCTCGCTTTCCGGCCCCTCCCGCAGATGGGTCAGGTAAAGCACCTGTTGCCAGGCATCGCGGAGCATCTGGATCACCACCTTCGGCAATAAACGCTTGTTCATGCGCTTGCTGATCACTTCGGCGGCGGCCTGCCGGGCTTCCTCGGAACGGGCGCGCCCCTCTTCCACCTGGCGCACCCGTTCCTCGACCCGATCGATCTGCCGGCTCTGGCGCTCGGAGAATTCCCGGAACTGTTCGAGCAACCGCTGAAAGACTTCGGTGTCGCTCTCGAAATCATTGATGATGCTGAAAACAGCCTCTTCAATGCGCTTGTAAACCTCGTCCTCGTGGCCCTGATCCGGGCTCCAGCCAGTGCCCACCTGGGCCATGAGGTTGACCAGCATGCGGGCCGGATGCTCGTCGTCACTGAAGAATTCCTTCTCGGCAATGGCCACCTTGAGCAACGGAATCTGCAGGCGGCCGAGCAGGGCCTTGATGTCCGCGGCCAGGTTGTCGTCATCCATGATGAAGTCGAACAGCATCGAGACCAGGTTGATCACGTCGTTGTCGGCCTGGTCGAAGGCGTGAATGGACTCGCTGTCCTCTTCCTGGAGGATCTCGGCAAGGCCGGAGCGGACGTCGCCGTAGTCGTCGTCGGTCTTTTCCTCGAACCGTTCCTCAAGCCGCTGGAGCCGGTCCAGCAGGGAAACCAGATCGCGGGTGGAGACCGGCCGCACGGATTCGTCCTGCTCCACCGGCGCGCCGTCGAGATAGGGCACCCCGTTCTGCATCACGGCAATGCCCTGATCTCCGCCGGCGCCGCCTGTACCGGGCACGCGTACCGCGGTAAGCAGCTCCTGGAGCATGCTGAAGACCTGGTGTTCGCTGGCGGAGGACGAGGGCGACTCCGTCGACTCGGCGGCTTCGGTGCGCACTTCACCGGGCTGGCGCTTGGGCTTGATCGGTGGCGCCTCGAGGTCCGGCAGAATGCCCGCCTCGATCAGGCACTGGTTGGCTTCGGTAACGATATAGCCGACCTCGGCAAGCACCATGCGCTCAAAGAGCTTGAGCACAACCAGGCGGGTGCGGATATCCAGTTCCAGTTTTTCCAGCTCATCGCTGAAGCAGACCACAATCTGTCTCGGATCCAGGGGATTGTTGCGCTCGCTGAACTCCTCGCGGCCCTCAAGAATGTGCTCGAGCCGGTGATTGAAGATCCGAAGCTGTTTCTCGCAGCCGTCTCGCACACGCCGGGCCATGCTGTCCAGCGCCACGTTCTCCTCCAGCTCTTCTTCCTCCACCAGGGCCAGATCATCCATGTTCACTTCACCGTCCAGGGCCGCATCCCTGCCCAGGATGGCGATGCGGAAGTTGTTGCTGATCGCATGACGGAAGGAACTTTCCAGCCCCTGTCGGCGGCTGCGCAACTCGCGCATGGCATCGAAATACCGATCGCGCTCCGACTCGCCGGCGGAGTCGGCCATGTCAAAGAGCTTGTCATCAGCGCCGTCCAGCATCCCGGCCAGGTACTTGCCGAGCAGGTCCACCGCCTTTTCCTGAACCTTCACCAGTGGAGGGGGCATCTGGCCGACCGATCCCGTGGTCTGGTCACCCTTCACCGACTTCAGGTGCTCTCCAGCCTGTCTGTCAGCTGTCATGATGCACCTCGGTATGTGAGCACTCACACATTTTGGTCACGACTACATTCCCCAACCGGAATTTCCTTCAGTCACAATACCATATCCGCGGTTCTCGTAAATTAGGGTGAGATAATTGGTCCTACTTTCGTGTTGACATGCAGAAAATGCGTCATCACGACAGGCTTGCCCGGAAATTGCCGGGTTTCCACAATTCCCGGCCGGGAACCCGGGCCGCACCGCGCTCACGGACATCCTGTTATACTCCCGGCCTTTCGCATTCCGGTCATGGGGCACCGGAGCGGACCGTATCGCGC
>SLJS01000189.1 GCA_007135015.1 Alcanivorax sp.
CATGGGTGCATTTGGGCGCAAGCGGGTCACCATTGAGCCACTGGGCACCCGGCGCGCCATCCTCGCCGCCTTCCAGCCCCCAGGGAGCATGGCGCCGGCGCTCGGTGAGCAGGGTGAACCGGGCCGGACCCAGAAACAGCAGTTCTCGCTCGAGACCATCGCCGCCCGGGTTGCGCCCCGCCCCGCCGCTGCCGGTGCGCAGCCGGTAGCGGGTCACCCGCAGCGGGTAGTGGCTTTCCACGCTTTCAATGGGGGTATTCAGGGTATTGGTCATGTGGCTCTGGACGCCGGACAGGCCGGGATGTCCGGCACAGGCGCCCATGCCGCCACCCATGGTTTCGTAATAGTCCCAGCCGTCGTCGCCGGCCCGCCCCATGGCCAGGTTGTTCATGGTGCCCTGGCTGGCGGCGGGGATACATCCGGGCAGAGCCTGCGCAAGCGCGCCGAGCACCCCGTCCACCAGCCGGGAGCTGGTCTCCACATTGCCGGCGGCCACCGCCGCCGGACGGCGGGCATTGACCAGCGAGCCTTCCGGCGCGGTCAGGGTCATGGGCCGGAACAATCCGGCACAGGAGGGCACCTCGGCGGGCATCAGGCAGCGGAAACAGTAGAAGACCGCCGCCGCGGCCACGGACAGGGGGCAGTTGATATTGCCGTCCACCTGCTCCGCGGTACCGGTGAAGTCCACTTCCAGGGACTCGCCACGCACTTTCAGGGTAACCGCCACCGGGATGTCCTCCCGGCCCTGGCCGTCGTCATCCATCCAGTCCCGGAAGGACCAGTCGCCGTCCGGTATCTCCGCCAGCAGCTGCCGGCTGAGGCGCTCGCCCCAGCCATTGAGCCCCTCCGTGGCCTCCAGGAACCAGTCTCGTCCGGCCTCCGCGATCAGCGCCTCCAGCCGTGCGGCCCCCGCGCCACAGGCACTGGCCTGGGCAACAAAGTCCGCAAAGCGCGGCGAGTCCAGCGGCAGTTCCTCCCCCTCCTCCGGCCAGCCCGCCAGCCGGCGGGCCAGGGGCCGGTTCCATTCCCCGTCGCGCATCAGCCAGGACGGCGGGATCACCAGTCCCTCTTCCTCCAGGGTGCGTGAAATCGGCATCGAACCGGGTGAGTGGGCGCCCACATTGGCGTGGTGAGCACGGGTGACGGAAAAGGCCACGGGAGCGTGCGGGTCCTCGCGGGCGAACAGGGGTGCGACCACGGTAATGTCGGGAAGATGGGTGCCGCCCAGATAGGGGTCGTTGACCACCAGCAGGTCCCCGGCCCGCCAGTCGCGCCCTTCCACCAGGTCCGCCATGGCCCAGGCCATGCTGCCCAGGTGCACGGGAATATGGGCGGCCTGGGCGCAGAGCCCGCCCCGGGCATCGAACAGGGCGCAGGAGAAATCCAGCCGGTCCTTGATATTGGGCGAGAAGGCGCTGCGCCGCAGCAGCGCGCCCATCTCGTCACAGATGCCGGCAAGACGATTGGCGAAGATGCCCAGCTGGACGGGATTCATCGCTGGATCCGGTAAACCATGATGGTGCCATTCCTCTTGTACTGGGGTAGGCAGGGCTCAGCAGCCCTCGCTGGTAGCCCGGGCCTGTTCAAGCGTTCGATTCTGCCGCTCGCTGGCCTTCTCAAGCACCTCCCGGTATACACGCTTCTTCCGCGCAGAAGATGCATTCCGTACGAAGTCCGACAGAGGGCTGGAGCCCCGCTGTCTGCGTCTGAGGTGACTAATCATGAGGCTACACTAACCTTTTCCATTGTTTCCGCTCAATAACCCCCTGCAACGCGCAAGAAAATCTACCACTGGAGCCCGGCACATCGTGGCAATCCGGTTATGGCAATTCCGTCGCAGACCGGAGAACTCCTTATATCCTTGATATCCTTACCCGGTCCTTATCAGCTTACCTTTCGCCCCTCCGCAACCTGCAGGCTCTACCGACCACCGACCACCGGCCACCGACCACCGGCCACCGACCACCGGCCACCGAAAACCGCCATCCACCCCTGCCCGCAGGCCAATTGCGCAAGCCCTTTCAGGCGGCTATTATCCGCGGTCCACGGCAGCTCCGGCTGCCGTTTTTTGTTTGAATACCCTTTTCGAGCCGACAATGAGTGATGAGCACCTGATGCCTGTCTATGCACGCCAGCCGCTGGCCTTCGCCAGGGGCCACGGCGTCTGGCTGGAGACCGCCGAAGGCGAGTCGTACCTGGACGCGCTGTCCGGCATTGCCGTTTGCAATCTGGGCCACGGCCATCCGGCGGTGGTGGAAGCACTGCGCGAGCAGGCCGGCACGCTGATTCATACGTCCAATCTGTACCGCATTCCGGTGCAGGAAAGGCTTGCGGAGCGCCTCTGCGCGGTCTCCGGCATGGAGCGGGCGTTCTTCTGCAATTCCGGTGCCGAGTCCAACGAAACCGCCATCAAGCTGGCGCGGCGGCATGGCCATGCCCGCGGCGTGGAAACCCCGCGCATCCTGGTGATGGACAACGCCTTTCACGGGCGCACCCTGGCGTCGCTGTCAGCCACCGGCAATACCCGCGCCCAGGAAGGCTTCGCGCCGCTGGTGGAAGGCTTTGTGCGGGTGCCCTTCGATGACCTTGCGGCGGTGGAAAAGGCCGCCGGCGAATATCCGGATATCGTGGCGGTGCTGGTCGAGCCCATCCAGGGCGAGGGCGGTGTCCAGGTGCCCGCCGAAGACTACCTGGAACGCCTGCGCACACTCTGCGACGAGCAGGGCTGGCTGCTGATGCTCGATGAGGTGCAGACCGGCAACGGACGCACCGGCGAGTACTTTGCCGGCGCCTCGGCGCGGCCCGATGTCATCACCACCGCCAAGGGACTCGGCAACGGCTTTCCCATCGCCGTATGCCTGGCCCGCGGCGAAGCCGCCGAGGCCCTGGGCCCGGGCAGTCACGGCACCACCTATGGCGGCAATCCGCTGGGCTGCGCCACGGCGCTGGCCGTGGTGGACACCCTGGAGAACGAGGCCATCCCGGCTGTGCGTGAAAAAGGCGAAAGACTGCGTGAAAAACTGCGCGAACAGCTCGAACCCACGGGCCTGGTGCGCGAGATCCGGGGCCGCGGGTTGATTCTCGGCATCGTGCTGGAGCGTGACTGCGCGGAGGTGGTGGAGCTGGCCCGGGACCAGGGGCTGCTGGTCAATGTCACTGCCGGCAATGTGATCCGGCTGCTTCCGCCGCTGGTGATCTCCGACGAGGAGATCGATCTGCTGGCAACACGACTGGGCCGGGCGGTGGCGGAGTTCGCCCGGAGACAGGAGGCGTCATGAGTACACGCCATTTCCTTACCCTGCTGGACCTGGAAGCCGAGGAACTCGGCTACCTGATCCAGCGGGCCATCGAACTCAAGACCATGCTTCGCCAGGGGCGCCGGCACGAGCCACTGCGCAACCAGACCCTGGGCATGATCTTCGAGAAATCCTCCACGCGCACGCGGGTCTCCTTTGAAGTGGCCATGACCCAGTTCGGCGGCGCCAGCGTTTTCCTGTCGCCCCGGGACACCCAGCTGGGCCGGGGCGAACCGGTGGAGGATTCCGCCCGGGTGCTCTCACGCATGGTGGACGGGGTGATGATCCGCACCTTTTCCCACGAGACGCTGGAGACCTTCGCGAAACATTCGTCGGTGCCGGTGATCAACGCACTGACGGATGAATTCCATCCCTGCCAGCTGCTTGCCGACATCCAGACCTTCACCGAGCATCGCGGCAGCATCCGCGGCAGAAAGGTGACCTGGGTGGGCGACGGCAACAATGTCTGCCACTCCTGGATCAATGCGGCCCGGCAGTTCGATTTCGAGCTGGTGGTCTGCGCGCCTGAGGGCTTTGATCCGCGGGCGGATCTGCTCGAGCGCGAACGCGGGCGCGTCCAGGTGGAACGGGATCCAGAGCGGGCGGTAAAGGATGCCTCGCTGGTGGTCACCGATGTCTGGGCGTCCATGGGGCAGGAAGACGAGCAGGCCCGCCGCGCCAGCGCCTTCCGCGATTATCAGGTCAGCCCCGCACTGATGGACCAGGCCGCCGACGACGCCCTGTTCATGCACTGCCTGCCCGCCCACCGGGGCGAGGAAATCAGCGAGGACATGCTGGAGGATCCCCGCTCGGTGGTCTGGGACGAGGCGGAAAACCGACTGCATGCGCAAAAGGCCCTGCTGGAATTTCTCATGGGCAGCTGAGGGCGATCGTGCGTCGCCCCGGCTCCCCGTTGGCTGTAAGCTGTCCGTTGCGCCCGGCCGTGGAGACCGAAACCCATGACGCACCCGCTGCTCAGCGTCGAGCAAATCGAATGCCGCTACGAAGGTGAAATCGTGGTCCGGGATCCGAGCTTCGCGCTGGAGACCGGCGAGATCGGCTGTCTGCTGGGCCCGTCCGGCTGCGGCAAGACCACCACGCTGCGCGCCATCGCCGGGCTGGAGCCCCTGACCGCAGGAAGCATCCAGATCAACGGCCGGGAAGCCTCCCGTCCCGGCTATACACGCCCGCCCGAGAAACGGGGCCTGGGCATGGTATTCCAGGAGCACGCCCTCTTCCCGCACCTGAGCGTGGGCGACAACGTGGCCTTTGCGCTGCGCGGGCTGTCCGATACCGACAGGATCCGGCGGGTGCGCGAATGTCTTGCCATGGTGCGCCTGCCGGGCCTGGAGGAACGCTATCCCCATGAACTGTCCGGCGGGCAGCAGCAGCGCGTGGCGCTGGCCCGGGCCATGGCGCCGCGGCCACCGCTGATCCTGCTGGACGAGCCCTTCGCCAGTCTGGATCTGGACCTGCGGCGCCAGCTCAACCGGGAGCTGCGCGAGATCCTGCAGCTGGAAGGCATCACCGCGCTGATTGTCACCCATGACCAGGAAGAGGCGTTTTCCCTGGCCGGGCGCGTCGGGATCCTGCGGGACGGACAGATGCTGCAGTGGGACACTCCCTACAGCATCTACCATGCACCGGCCAACCGGTTCGTGGCCGAATTCGCCGGCTCCGGCACCTTTCTTCGCGGCACGGTGGAAGCGGGTCAGCAGGTGGTCACCGCCGCGGGAACCCTGCAGGGCGGCCGTCCGCTGGGCCTGTCCCCCGGCGCCGGGGTGGAAGTGCTGATGCGTCCGGAAGATGTGGTCGCCGACCGTGACGGCCCGCTGAGCGTGCGCATTCTGGAGCGAACCTTCACCGGCCCCAACATCTTCTACCGGCTGGAGCTGGACA
>SLJS01000346.1 GCA_007135015.1 Alcanivorax sp.
TAACTGGGCACCGCGCCCCCAGGGGGCGCCGGATTTGACTGGAATGGCCTTGTACCCAATGATTAGGCCCTGCTGTCAGCAACATCCGTATCAGTCCGGACCGGAATCGTCATGGCCTCATTACATCCACGCCTTGTTGACGCGCTGCCGATGTTGCCGCGGGAGCGGCCCCTGCATCTGCTGACGCGGCATTCGGTTCGTGAAGAGGCGAAAAACGGTTTCGCGGACTACCGGCTCCAGCTTACGCCGGAAGGGATCACGCTGGCGCGGGACTGGGGTGCGAAGCTGCCGCGGCCGGTGAGCGCCTTCTACAGCAGCCCGGTGGCCCGCTGTGTGGAGACCGCGCGGGCCATGGGTGAAGGCGGGCTGGGCGCGGGCCTTCTGCGCGAGCCGCTGGAGCCCGAAACCGTGACGACCCTGGTGGAGCCGGGTTGCTATGTGGAGGACGTCCGCCGCGTGGGGCCGGAATTCTTCCGGCTGGGGGCGGTGGGCTTCATCAACCGTCATCTCGGCGGTGGCATGGACGGCATGCTGAGCCCCGAGACCGGCCGTGCGCGGCTGCTGCACTACATGCGCGAGCGCGACCCCGATCACTCGGAGCTGGCCGTGCATGTCACCCATGACACCATCCTGGCGGCTTTTGTGGCGGGCCTGACTGAACAGTCCGAGATCAGCGATCGGGACTGGCCCTGGATGATGGAGGGGCTCTGGCTGTGGTTTGACCGGGACGAAGTCCACTGGATATGGCGGGGTGAGGCCGGCTCCAGGAGTCTGGAGCCTCTGCGGGCTGCGGGCAAGTGATTCTCCCCGTTTTCGCTGGGCCGGCAGCAGGGCACTGCCGTGTCGCGGGGATCACGGATACCGGAAGCGGTTCCGGCCACGGCAGTGCCGCATGATTCGTGCAGGCCGGCGCGAAAGACTGTTCTTCAACAATCCGCTGAAACCGGAATTCTTTTTTCTGCTTGCGAGACGATTTTGACCGCGCTTTCGATCGACAATCTCAGGAAGACCTACAAGGGTGGGGTGCAGGCGCTGCGCGGCATCAGCCTGGAAGTGGAGAAGGGTGACTTCTTCGCCCTGCTCGGGCCCAACGGTGCCGGGAAGTCCACCGCAATCGGCATCATCTGCTCGCTGGTCAACAAGACTTCCGGGCAGGTGAAGGTGGCGGGTTATTGCCTGGACCGTGAACGCGCCCAGGTACGGCGCCAGATCGGACTGGTCCCCCAGGAATTCAACTTCAACCAGTTCGAGAAGGTTTTCGATATCCTGGTGACCCAGGCCGGTTTCTACGGCATTCCCGCCTGGATCGCCCGCGAGCGCGCCGAGCATTATCTGCGCCGCCTGGGCCTCTGGGAGAAACGCGACAACGCCGCGCGAACCCTGTCCGGCGGCATGAAGCGCCGTCTGATGATCGCTCGGGCGCTGGTGCATGAGCCGGAGGTGCTGATCCTGGATGAGCCCACCGCGGGCGTGGATATCGAGCTGCGTCGGTCCATGTGGGAGTTTCTTTCCGAGCTCAACCGCCGCGGCAAGACCATCATCCTCACCACTCATTATCTGGAAGAGGCCGAGTCCCTGTGTCGTGGCATCGCCATCATCGATCATGGCGTGATTGTCGAAAACACCAATGTGCGGGCTCTGCTTGAAAAGCTCCAGGTGGAGACCCTGGTGCTGGATCTGGCGCAGCCGCTATCGCAGGCGCCGGAAATCGGGGAGTTTTCCATCCACCTGCGGGACCCGCGCACCCTGGAGGTGGAAGTGCCCCGGGGCACCCCGATCAACGAGATCTTTCTGGAGCTGGCCAGGCACGAAATCCCGGTCATGAGTCTGCGCAACAAGACCAACCGGCTGGAGGAACTGTTCATGCGCCTGGTCGAGCAGAACCTTCCGGGGGAGCAGTACTGATGAGCTGGTACCAACTCTGGGTCGCATTCGGCACCATCGTGGTCAAGGAAGTGCGCCGCTTTCTGCGCATCTGGCCGCAGACGCTGCTTCCGCCGGCGATCACCATGACTCTCTATTTCGTGATCTTCGGGAACCTGATCGGCCGCCGCATCGGCGAAATGGGCGGCTTCGACTACATGCAGTACATCGTGCCCGGGCTGATCATGATGAGCGTGATACAGAACAGCTACGGCAATGTGGTCAGCTCATTCTTTGGTACCAAGTTCCAGCACTCCATCGAGGAAATGCTGGTCTCGCCCATGCCCAATCTGGTGATCCTGCTCGGCTTTATTGCCGGCGGTATGGCCCGCGGGCTCTGTGTGGGACTTATCGTGAGCCTGCTGGCACTGTTCTTTACCAGTCTGCACATGGAGCATGCCTGGATCACGGTGCTGGTGGTGGTGCTCACGTCGGCGCTGTTTTCCATCGGCGGTTTCATCAATGCAATCTTTGCCAGCAAGTTCGACGACATTGCCATTGTTCCCACATTCATTCTCACGCCGCTTACCTATCTCGGGGGCGTGTTCTATTCCATCGACATGCTTTCGGACTTCTGGCGCGGCGTGTCCATGCTCAATCCCATTGTCTACATGGTGAACGGCTTCCGCTACGGGGTGCTTGGGGTCAGCGACGTGAACGTCGCCGCGTCGCTGGTGACCATCGCGCTGATGACGCTGGCGCTGTTCTGCTATGCGTGGTGGCTGCTGCACCGGGGCGTGGGCATCCGGCAGTAGGGTTTCCCGGTTGCGGTAGCCCGGGTGAAGCGAAGCGCAACCCGGGGCCGCGAAGCGGCCAGGGGCAGGTTCGCCGGAACCATGGGCGGGACCGATCGCGGGGTCGACCTTGCAATCGTTCCGGGCCTTGCAGTCGTTCCGGGAGAGCCCCCGGATTACGGCCTTCGGCCTTCATCCGGGCCACAGCACGCAGGAGGAAGTGCCTGCCCGTGAATTCCTGGGCTTTTGGTGTAGACTGGGGCAGGCAGGAACAGGAGCCGACCATGGACCACCCCTTCAGCGATACGCCGCTGGGGCGCAAGACCACCTATGTGGATACCTACACACCGTCGCTGCTCTGCCCGGTTCCCCGTTGGGATGCTCGCGAGGAACTCGGGCTGGCGCCGGACGCTCTGCCGTTTCACGGCATGGACGCCTGGAATGTCTACGAGCTTTCCTGGCTGAATGCCCGGGGATTGCCCCAGGTGGCCATGGCAGAAATCATTATTCCCTGCACCACCCGCAATCTGGTGGAGTCGAAGTCGTTAAAGCTGTATATCAACTCCTTTGCCAACAGCCGCTTCGATTCCCGGCAGGCGGTGCGCAATGCGATCGAGTCGGACCTGGGAGCCTGTGTCGAGGGCGCGGTGGATGTACAGGTAATGACACTCTCCGAGGCGGAGCAGGTGCCTCTCTGGCAGCCGGCGGGGACCTGCCTGGATGTGCTGGACCTGGAGGTCGACAACTACGAGCATGACCCGCAACTGGCGGGCACGGAACAGGGCGCGGACCGGACCGAGACCCTGTATTCGCATCTTTTGCGCAGCCGCTGTCCGGTAACCGGGCAGCCGGACTGGGGCACGCTGGTCGTTCGCTATACCGGCGCGCCGTTCAACCATGCCGGTCTGTTGCGCTACATTGTCTCACTGCGCAATCACGAGGCGCTGCACGAGCAGCTCATCGAGCGGATCTTCTGTGAGCTGCGCGAGCAGTGCCAGCCCCGCCACCTGACGGTACAGGGGCGCTTCACCCGGCGAGGGGGCGTGGACATCAACCCCTTTCGTTCGGATTTCGAGGATATGCCGCCCAACCGGAGGGTGGTTCGCCAGTAACCGGAGAAGTCATCATGCGGATAGCTCGGGCCCAGTTGTTTTTCATTCCGGCGGCGATTCTTGCGCTGCTCCTTGCCGCCTGCGCCGAGCCCGAGCCCAGGGTGGATGCCAGCTCGCGCGAAGCGTTCGACGCTTCCATGGACCGGGTTATCGAGTCGCTGCCCGCTGAACAGCATGATCTTTTCTCCGAGGCGCTGTTCATTCTCGTCATGAACGATGCCGGAGAGGGGGAAGCGCAGGCACCCGAAGGACTGACCCCGGCACTGGCGGGGCTCGATGGCATGACGGCTCGAGAGATCCTGGAGAAGGCGCGTGCGCTGAGCCGGGCCCATTCGCGAACTGACGAGCGTGATTCAGAAGCCCAGGGGCAATCCGGCGGCCAGCCAGAGACCGAGTAGCACCATCCAGCCGGCCAGCAGCACCAGACTGTAGGGAAGCATCAGCGCGACAAGCGTGCCCACGCCGGCGTCACTCTGATACCGGCGCACGAAACCGAGCACCAGCACGAAGTAGGGCATCAGTGGCGTGATGATATTGGTCACCGAGTCGCCCACACGGAAGGCGGCCTGGGTGGCTGCGGGGCTGATATCGACCAGCATCAGCATGGGAACGAATATGGGCGCCAGTACCGCCCATTTCGCCGACGCACTGCCCACCACCAGGTTCAGTGCCGCGGCCAGCAGCACAAACAGCAGCAGAAGCAGCGTATCGGGCAGGGCCAGCCCGCGCAGCCAGTCGGCTCCCTGCACCGCCAGCACCGCACCCATCCCGGACCAGTCGAACCAGGCAATGAACTGCGCGGCAAAGAACATCAGCACCAGATAGCCTGCCAGCGTGCGCAAAGTGTCCTCCATGGCGGTCATCACGTCGCCGCTGTTGCGAAAACGCCCGCTCAGACGCCCGTACACAATGCCGCTTGTCGCGGCGATCAGCGCGACGATCACCACAATGCCGTCGAGAAAGGGCGAGGGCAGCACCGTGCCCTGTTCCGGGTCCCGCAGGGGCGCGCTCTCCGGCAACAGTGCCCAGAGAAACAGGCCCAGCAGGGCCAGCGCGGTCAGCCCGGCGATGCGCAGGGCGCGGGCATCGACTTCGGGTTCTTCGACTTCCGCCAGCACGGCGTCAGTCGGTTTGCCCAGCCGGGGCTCCACCCACCAGAGGGTCACGGCGGTCACCAGGAAGGTGACCAGGAAGGTGGATGCGAGAATGAACCAGTAATTGGCCGTGGCGGGCACGGTGTAGTGCGGATCCACCAGCCGGGCGGCTTCCGTGCTCAGTCCGGCCAGCAGGGCATCCACCGGCCCCACCAGCAGGTTGGCACTGAAGGCGCCGGAGACGGCGGCAAAGGCGGTGGCGATGCCCGCCAGCGGATGGCGGCCGGCGAGCGAGAAGAGCAGCGCGGCCAGGGGGATCA
>SLJS01000030.1 GCA_007135015.1 Alcanivorax sp.
GCCTTTCCCTCCATACCGCTTTGCGGCCCGGAGGCTCGCAGAGCTCGGCTCGCTCCGGCGGCGGCCCGTCCATTAGGACGGACCTTTCTCCCGCCTCCGCCCCCCTTTGCAGGGGGAGGCTCCACATCGCGAGCGCCGCAACAGTGAGCAGGGCCTTTACGACACCCTCCAAAGGGTTTGGTGCAATCTCCGGGTCTGCGCGGCCAAAGAACCCCTCTGTTGCTGCCTCCTCAGCGCTCGATCATTGCAGCTCCAGGTCCTCGAACAGCGGCAGGGTCACATCACCGCTGAAACGCGCCCGGCTCCACCAGTAGGAAGGGTTGGTGAAGAACTGCCAGTTGTAGCCGTAGACCACCAGGCCCACCCGGTCGCCAGGCTCCAGCACCCGGGATACCGGGGGAAGTTTCTGCTTGTAACGCCCCTTGCCCGGCAGGGGCGTGATCTGTTCGCTGGCGACGTGAACCCGCCGCTTGTTGTGGTGCTGTACGCCGATGCCCAGGAAAATCCGGGTGCTGCGACGGCTGGCCGTTCCCCCCAGATGCAGATCGATCTCCGGTGCACCCAGCAGCACCTCGTTGTCTCCGCGGGCGATGTGCAGGGGAATGAACAGCGGACGGCCGAAACCGCCCTGTGAGTCCTTCAGCCGCAGGTCCGCACCGGGCCATAGGCCGCGAAAGATATCGCCGATCCGGTCAGCGGGCACCATGAAAGCCTCGAACAGCCCGGCAATGGGAATATGAACCTGGCTGTGCGGAATGGGGAAGGTCTCGCGGGGGGCCGGGAAGTCATCCATTTCCAGGCTGTGATCGTAATCGACGGCCAGGCAGACCTCGGGCACGCGCCTTTCCTCTCCCCGCAGCTTTTCGTCCCACCAGCTTACAATCAACTCCGTCAGCTCGTATTCCTCGCCGTCACAGGTAATGCTGTCATCGGTATTGAAAAGCGGTTTCCCGGACCAGCTCTGCAGCGGCCAGGGGAGGATGTGCCCACCCTGGATCGCCAGCAGGCGGGCGTCCCGGCCGCCTTCCTGAAAGCACTTCCGGTTACGGACCGCATGGTCCATCGGCATCATGGTGTCGCGAAATCCCTGGACCAGCAGGGCATCCGCCTGCGGGTACTCCCCGCGATTGCAGTGCCAGGCCGGGCTGCGCCGGCGAAACTGGTTGCCCGCCTCACCATCCAGTGTGCCGGTGAACATGCTCCGCCAGGGGCGCCCGAAGGTGGCCGGCAGGGTGCGCCCGCGGCTCGTCCAGGGCGGCACCGTGGCCAGTACCGCCCCCCAGTAGGTGCGCACATGGCCGTTGGGCGCCATACCCTCGGCCAGATCGTGCCAGGCCGCGATGGGCACCAGCGCGCCCAGACGTGGATCATCGAAGGAGGCGAGAATCTGCGAGCCGCCTCCATAACTCTCGCCGATCATGCCCACGGCAGGTGCGCCGTCAGGCAGTTCTGCGATACCCGGCAGATGTTCCAGGGACCAGTCCAGCACGGTGGACGGATCGCGCACTTCCTTGTCCGGATGCATCATGTTGACGTTGCCGCCACTGCCGCCGAAGCCGCGCTGATTGTAGAAGACCACCCAGTAGCCCTCCCGCCAGGCCTCCAGTGCCGTCTCGCCGGTAAGCATGGCCTGCCCGTAGAAGGAAAGGGGCCTCGAGGCACGCATGCCTCCATAGCCGTGGGAAGCTATAATCAGCGGAGCCTGATCTCCGGCGGCCAGTTCCGGCTGATACACCGTGGCCCGGAGTGTCTGGCCGTCATGGGTGGGAATATCGACCTGGTAGTAATCCCTGTCGAGCGCCTCGGGGGCGGGGCCGGATTCCACCGGCGAAAGGGTGGTTGTTGCGCATCCACACAACAGTACTACGAGGAGCGCAAGTACAGCTCGCATTCTCAACCCCCTGTTATTATGTTCTATTGTTTTTGTGGCGGCGCAATTATGGACATCCGGCAACACTTTCACCAGCCTTTGAGCCTGCTTTCATGGCTGCTGTACGCCCTGGCATGCTTCTGGCTGGCCCTGGCGTTGAGCTGGCGCGGCCTAGCCTGGTTCGATTATGGTTATCCGTTCTGGTATCAGGTGCTGGACATCCGGGAACACATCGCCCGTTATGCCCCCGAGAATGAGGAAAAACCCGGGTTCGAGCAATTGCCGCCGGAGCAGCACAAGCGGGCATTTGCGCAAATCAGCAGGGCCGTTCACAGTGGGGGAACGGGGCTCGGGGAGCTTGCCTACCGCGGCCCGGACGGCAAGCCGGTTGCACTACTGACCCGGGATGAGATCCTGCACCTGGAGGATGTTGCCGCGCTGCTGCATCTCGGGGCATGGATCAGCGTTTTCATGCTGTTGTTCTGGCTTCCGCTGGCGCTCGCGGTGAAGCGCTGTTCCCGCCCGCCGCCGGGGTACCGGCTGCTGGGCGCGGGGGTGCCTGCGGCGATCGTGGGGGCATGGGTGCTGGTCTCCGGCCCCAGAGCGGTGTTCTACACCCTGCATGACTGGCTCTTCCCGCCCGAAAATCCCTGGTTCTTTTACTGGGAGGAATCCCTGATGAGCACATTGATGAAGGCACCGTACCTGTTCGGAGGGATCGCGGTAATGATCCTGGCGGGTACCCTCGCGCTGACCCCCCTGTTCTATTATCTCGGCCTGGCGATACCGGCCGGGCGCGGCGCGGAGGACAACCGTGCGGCCTGAGCCCCTGGATGCAAGAGCGGGAGGCGCTTCGGCGCCGGTACAGCACTGGGCCGAGCTGGGCCTGCCGGTGCCGCCCACCCGGGAAGTCGCCCGGGAGCAGGTGGAAGGGCAGTCCACCGAAGAGCTGGTCGAAAGCCTGCGCGGGCTGGGGCCACAGGAGCGTGACGGCGGCTACTGGGTGCTCAGACAGGGGCCGCTGAACAGCGGCTCCGCCCGGGAGTCGCTGGTGAACCTGGACACCGATGCCGCTCTGGCCGCCGCGCTCAGGCAGGTATTTTCCCAGGAAGAGCCCCCCGAACGCATCGTCGTACAGTGGTTGCCGGGGCGCCGTGCCGCCGGTGTGCTCTTTTCCCGCCACCCGGTTCGCCAGGACCTGGAGCATATTGTGGTCGAGGGCGTAGTGGAGAGCAGTGAGGCCGGCCAGGAACGAATCATCCTGCACGAGGACGGCAGCGTTGCCTTTCACGATCCCGGCAACGGGGCGCTCCTTCAGGAGGTGGGCGCCGAAGCCTTCAGCGCCCTGGCCGAGATGTTGCGCCGCGAGTTCGAGCGCCCCCAGGCCTGTGAGTGGATTTTCGATGGCGAAAGGCTCTGGGTGGTCCAGACCCTGCCCGTCGGCAGCCTTCCGGTGCCTGAAGAGGCCTGGTGCCGACGGGCCGGTTTCGGTATCTGGAATCAGGCCATCACGCCGCTTTGGTACACCCTTGCCGGGCGCTGGCTGAAAACCGGCTTCTGGCGTCCGTTCGGCGAGGAACTGGGCTGGACGGACCTGCACAACATGGAGCCATACCGACGCCTCCACGGCCATATCTACAGCAATAGCCTGTTCTTCCACCGGCTGTTGCAGGAACAGGACTGCCAGGCCCTGCGCCAGGCGGTCCCTCCCGCCTGGCGGCCGCGCTCGCGGCATACCGACCGCAATGACTGGCGGCTGGACCGCCTTCGCCCCTATACCACCGGGGCCCGGCTGCGGATGCTGGAGCGGCGCCAGCGCGTGCTTGCCGGTCGCATTCAAGAAGCCGGCGAGGGGGACGAGGCCTGGCGCCTGCTGATGAAGCTTGATGCGGTGGGCGAGGATCTGGCGGCACTGGAAGGCTGGCTGGCCTGCGTCGCATTGCCCCACTGGCTGGAAACACAACATGAGCCCCTGGCCCTTGCGCAACTGCTGGCGCCATCGGAATTACGCTGTCTGCAGGGCCTGGGCCAGGCACGGCCGGAGGCACTGCCTTCCCGGCAGGTCCTGGAGAGCCTGGCCGGCGGGGTGGACCCGGTGTTTCCCCGGGGCACGGAACCGGGCAGCGGCGTGCAGCCGCTGGCGGAAATCCCTGACGAGCGCCGCCGCCTGCTGGCTTCGCTGGAACCCGGCAGGACCCGGCACAAGCTGCTGGACTGGCGCATCCGCGCCAGGATGCTGCGCCAGGCCCTGGGAGACAGCCTGCGCCGGCTGCTGATGCACATGGCCGCCTCGCTGGTGGCCTCCGGGCGTCTGGAGCGGGACGAGGACGTTCACTTTCTCTATTTCGACGAGCTCTGGCAGCTCTGGCAGGAATCCGCGGGCACACGCGGCCCGCCCAGGGGGCTGTCGGAGCGCAAGTTGCGCTACATGGCGAACGCCTGGCACGGCGCGCCGGACTGGATCATTGATCAGGTGGCCTACGGTGTGCGGGTGGATCAGAGCCAGCATCCGGTACTGGATGGCCGGGCGCTGGTGGCCGGACGGGTTGCCGGGCCGGTGCGCAGGATCTATTCGGGCTGGGCGCTGGAGCAGGTTCGCCCGGGCGACATACTGGTGCTCGATCAGTGCGAACCCGGCTGGCTGCCCTGGCTGTCTCTGGCGGCCGGGCTGGTGCTGGCCAACCGGGATCCCCTGGACCCGGCGGCGAGCCTGGCCAGGGCACTGTCCATTCCCGCAGTGACCGGCGTCGACGAGTGGTCGGGCACCGCGGACGTGCAGGGTGGCGCCACGGGCCCGATGATCGAGGACGCCCTGCGGTCCCGAGGACTGACGCTGCGCCACTTCCCGCAGTCGTGGGAGTTCTCGACCCTGGGAGGCTGGATCGCGACGCGGGCCGGCGGGCACTTCGCGACCGGGCCGACCCACATCGACGACCTCGTCGCCGCGGTCACCGCCGAGACCCCGGCCGGGACCTGGCGGTCGCGGCGGCTGCCGGCCTCGGGGGCGGGGCCCTCGCCCGACCGTTGGCTGCTGGGCAGCGAGGGCATCCTCGGGGTCGTCACCGAGGCGTGGATGCGCGTGCAGCAGCGCCCGACCACCCGCGCCCAGGCCACGTGCGCCCTGCCGAGCTTCGCGGTCGGGCTCGACGTCGTGCGGGCGCTGGTGCGGGCGGGGCTGCAGCCGGCGAACTGCCGGCTGCTCGACCCGGCGGAGGCCGCCCTGTCCGGTGCGGCGTCCCCCGAGGGCACCGAGACGGTGCTCGTGCTCGGCTTCGAGGGCGTCGACCGGCCGCTGGAGGCGCCGATGGA
>SLJS01000073.1 GCA_007135015.1 Alcanivorax sp.
AGCAAGGGGCGGGGAGAATCGGCTGCCTTTCCTTCTCCCCTCTTGCCCCTTGTATCCTGTCCCTTGTCCCTTATTCGTCCTTCTCCAGTCTCAGCTCGTCCACCGGGATGTCGAGCAGGCGTTCGGTGGTCTTGACCAGCGCCCGGGCCACCCGGTAGGTCGCATCCAGGGACACGGACTCGTTGGGCGCATGCGCCAGCTCGATCTCGCCGGGGCCATAGATCACCGTGGGTGTGCCCGTATGCCGCACCCAGCCGGACATGTCGCAACCGTAGGGGGCGGCGCCGATACGTGTCTGCCCACGGAACTCTTCTTCGGCGGCCTCGGCAAGCACCTGCACCAGTGGATGGTCCTCCCGGGTCTGCGCGGAACCGAAACCGGAGGCCATCCGCGTGATCCTGGGAGGATGCTGTGAAAGCCAGGGGTCGTCACGGATGTATTCCATGATGCTGTTGCGAAAGCGCGCTTCGGCTTCCTCGATGGTCTCGTCCAGGCTTACGCCCACGCGCACCAGCGCCTCCAGTGAATCCATCACGCTGGAGGACCAGAGCCCACCGTGAATGGTGCCCACATTGGTGGAGTACGGCATGTCATGGACCTTCATCAACGGATGCGAGACGTTTTCGTTGAGGGCCTTCTCATCGGCACGCATGGCGTTATACACCGTGATGAAGTGATCCAGGGCGCTTTCGCCCTGCAGACGCTTGCTCGCGTGGGCGGACTTGCCCGGCACTTCGATCTTCAGGGACATGGCGCCGGCATGGGCAATGACCAGTTCGGGCATGCCCTCCCCGCCCATGGTGGGCTCGGGAATGATGCAGGCATCGGCCTTCCAGCCGGCGCGGATCGCGGCCAGGGTTCCCAGGCCGCTGTCTTCCTCGGCGGGAACGGCGGCGAAGACCACACGCCCGGGAAAATTCCGTCCGCCCTCGGCAAAGGCTTCAAAGGCCGCCATGGCCGCCATCAACCCGGATTTCATGTCACAGGCGCCGCAGCCGTAAACGCGGTCGCCGCGAATCATTCCGGAGAAGGGCTCGTCGTTCCAGCGGCTGTAATCGCCAGGCGGCACCACATCAATGTGGCCCGTAAGCAGGACCGTGGGCCCGGGCTGCTCGCCACGGATGACCCCGACGGCGACGGGCGCCCAGGCACGCTCGACCTCATGGCCGGGGTAGCGCCGGTCGCGCTGCAACGCGGCGATTCCGTCATTCCAGTAGTCCACTTCCGCGTCCAGTTCCTGCAGCCAGTTGGCCACCTGCCCCACGGCCGCGTCTTCCTGGCCGGTCACGGAAGGGATGCGTACCAGCGAAACCAGCCGATCACGCAGACGGTCCGGGTCAATGTGCGATACACGCCTTGCCATATTCCTGCTCTCCTTGTCCGGCCCGGGCTGATGTCGAGCGAAGGTCCGCTACCGGCGACATGCAACCGGATACCTCTGCGATGATCACCTGCTTTCCTCGGGGGGTCAACGAAACGAAATATCACAGCGATGCCGATGCAAGTTCACGGAGTCCGCGGGATATCCCCGGCTGCCCGCGGATATGCTTCAGACATTCGCGCACGGCCTCGCTCTGAGCGCCACCGTGGCGCGGGCCGTCGAGCAGGTTGCGGGCCAGCGAGGCCGCAAGCTGGGGGTTGCGCCGGTCGACCGCCAGCACCTGTTCGGTCAGAAAGCGATACCCTTCACCGTCAGCACGATGGAAGTGTACCGGGTTGTCTTCACAGAAGGCGCCGATCAGGCTGCGTACGCGGTTGGGATGGTCCAGCGAGAACCCTTCGTCCGCCGTCAGCGCTTTCACACGCGCCAGGGTATCTCCACCGGTGGCGCAGGCCTGGAGGCGAAACCAGCGTTCCAGCATCAGATCATTGTCATGCCAGCGGCAGCGAAACGCTTCCAGGGCCTGCATGCCCTGCTCCGAATCACCGTCCGCCAGCAGGGCAAGCGCGGCAAGGCGTTCGGTCAGCGTCTCGCCCTGTTGGTACTGCCGCGCACACAGCTCCACCGCACATTCATCTCCTGCCGCCACAAGCAGGGTCAGCAGCCGGTTGCGCAACGCCCGCAGCCCCATGGCGCTCACCCCACTGCCGGGCGATTCCCGTTCGCCCAGGAACCGGTACCACCGTCGCCATTGCTCCGCCAACGGCACGCCAAGCCAGGCGTGCACCCTGGCACGTGCCTGATGAAGCGTCTCCGGGTCGGTGACACCCAGCACCTGGGTCAGCCTGGCCACGCCAGGCAGCTCCAGCAATACTGCTGTCAGACCGGGCGCGCCTTCCCCTGCCTCGAGCAACGAATGCATGGCACGGGCAAGCGGCTCCTGATCCGGCGCCTGGAGCGCGTTACCGGACGTCTCCCCGAAGACAGCTTCAATCGCCCGGCATGCCAGCCGCTCCATTGCATCAACGCGCACACAGGCATCCGTGTCATGGCTGGCCAACAGCACAAGATGTTGATCGCCGAAATCGGACTCCAGTTTCACCGGCGCGGAAAAGCCCCGCAGTAACGAGAGCACCGGCGGCGCTGCCAGCCCCGTGCACAAGAGGCTTTCTGTCCGCTGGACCATTTCCAGTGTGCAGGTGCCGTCGGCATGGCGGTCCGGTTTCCCGGCATCACTTTGGACGGCGAAGGACATCATGGCACCGCTTTCGTCCAGCAACGCGAAAGACAGCGGCACCGGAAGCATGGCAGCGCCGGCACGCGCGGACTCCTGTTCCAGGTGCACTCTGCAATGCCCTTCTCGCTGGTCATATTCACTCGATACCCGAAGCATCGGCGTGCCCGGCTGTGCGAACCAGCGAAGGTAGCCGGACAGATCCCGGCCGGAGGCTTCTTCCATGCAGGCGAAAAACTGCTCCAGAGTAACCGCCTGGCCGTCGTACTGCTGAAAATACAGGCTGGCGCCTTCACTGAACGCCTCTTCACCGATGACCAGCGCCACCATGCGGATCAGTTCGGCGCCCTTGCTGTAGACGGTGTCGCTGTAGAAGTTGTCCACCTCCTCGTAGCTTTCCGGACGCACCGGATGAGCCAGCGGGCCGGCATCCTCGGCAAATTGCCGCGTGCGCATCAGTTTCATGTCCTCGACGCGACGCAGCGGCCCATATCCCTGTTCCGAGACAAACTGTTGCTCGCGATATACCGTGAAGCCTTCCTTGAGACCGAGCTGAAACCAGTCCCGGCAGGTCACCCGGTTTCCACTCCAGTTGTGAAAATACTCATGGGCCACCAGTGCCTCGATGGCCCGGTAGTCGTCATCGGTCGCAGTGGCCGAATGCGCCACCACATAACGGTCATTGAAGATGTTCAGTCCCTTGTTTTCCATGGCGCTCATGGTGTACTGGGCGACCGCCACGATACTGAATACATCCAGGTCATACTCGCGCCCGTAACGGCGCTCGTCCCAGGCCATGGCGCGGGCCAGCACGTCCAGTGCCCAATCGCACCCGTCCCGGTTATGCGGTTCCACATACATATCCAGCGAGACCTCGCGCCCCGAGGCGGTGACAAAGTGGCGCGATTCGCGGTGCAGGTTCCCGGCAACCAGTGCAAAGAGATAGGCGGGCCGCGGAAAGGGATCTTCCCAGGTAATCCGGTGCCAGCCGTCATCAAATCGCTCCACCGGACCCGGATTGCCGTTGGAAAGCAGCACGGGAAATCGTTGTGCCTCGCCCACCAGGGTGGTGGTAAATCGCGCCATCACATCCGGCCGGTCGGGAAAGAAAGTGATGCGGCGGAAAGCCTCGGGCTCGCACTGGGTGCAGAGCAGGTTTCCCGACGCATACAGCCCCATCAGCGCGGAATTTTCACGGGGACAGAGACTTACCTGCGTGAACAGTTCGAACTCCTGCGGCACCCCATGGATGCGAAGTCCCTGCTCTTCGTGCTCGTAGTCCCCGGAATCCAGCTCCCTGCCGTCCAGGGAAAGATGGTTCAGACAGAGGTTGTCGCCATCAAGCCAGAGAGAGGCGGTTCCCTCAGCCGCGGGGTTCCGGCGCAGGGACATGCGTGCCTCGACCAGGGTGTATTCCGGGTCCAGCCGGAATTCCAGCGCCACATGCTCCACAAGAAACTCGGGAGGGCGATAATCGTCGCGTCGAATCACCGTCCGGGAAACGTTCATGACAGACCCCGCATACCGCGTCCGTCTGCCATCATACGTGTTACGCTCGACCCATGAATAGCGAAACTGATCATCGCGCACGGGACCAGGACCGGCGACCGGTGCAGCCGGTTCTCCGCAAGGGGAAACTGGCGCTGCGTCCCACCGAAGTGGGAGATTGCGACTATGTCACCGCGCTTGAATCCCGGCCCGAGAATGCCCCCCATGTGGACAGCTGGAGCCGCGCCCGCCATGAGGCGCATCTGGATGATCCGGCCTGGGCACACTGGATCGTCGAGCAGGCCGGCACCCCGGTCGGTTTCGTCATCCTCCAGGACGCCGATGATGCGGACGGCAACCTGCTGCTTCGGCGCATCGTCATCGAAGGTAAGGGCCGGGGACTGGGACGCAACACCATGCTTCTGGTGATGCACTACTGTTTCGACATCCTGGGGTTCCACCGTTTCTGGCTCTACGTGGGACTGCGTAACAGGCGAGCGTACAACTTCTACCGCCGACTCGGCTTTCAGCAGGAGGGCATTGCCCGGGAATGCAGCCGTGAGGGCGACAGCCATGTCTCGATGTATATCCTGTCCATACTGGAACAGGAATACCGGGAAAAGATGACTGAAAACAAGGCAGGGAAAAGGCCCGTTTCCGGGCCGTAACGCGCACCCTGCCATGAAACTCCCGGCATACACCGGAATCCCCTCACACCTCCACGACTTTTCTCCCGCTCAGGATCCCCACTCCATCTGCTGGGTATAGTTCGTGGGCAACACTTCGGAGAAGTGGAAATCTAGCATGCTCATGATCTCATGAAATTTCTCGTGCAACTCTGCCTCGTCCTGGCCACCGATGAAGATATCGGCCAGCTCGAAACTGTAGCTGTCCTGGCCCCGCATCTCGGAAAGCTGCATGCCCTCCTCCACATAAACGTCAAGCACCATCTCGGGAAAGCGCTTGCGCACCGCCTCGATGGTATCGTTGCTCGGAACCTGGAGCACTTTCGCGTCCCCGAACACCCGTGGCATGAACTTGGCGGCCATG
>SLJS01000091.1 GCA_007135015.1 Alcanivorax sp.
CCCGCCGCCTCCAGTTCATCCGTGCTCTGGATGGTACGATTGAAGGCGGCCCGCACCAGCACCCAGGCCACCGCCACCATGCCGCCGAGAAGCAGTGAAAGCACCATGATCAGCCGCTTTCTCGGCTCCACCGGTGAAGGGCGGAGCATGGCCTCGTCAATAAGCCGTACATTGCCCACGGTGCCGGCGCGCATTACCCGCAACTCCTGGGAACGGTTGACCAGTTGCAGGTAGATCTCCTGGTTGAGCTCCACATCCCGGCGCAGCCGGAGGATTTGCTGCTGCTTTTCCGGAAGATCCCGGGTCCGTGCTTCAAGCCGTTCCTTTTCTTCCTCGAGCTCTCTTCGCTGGTCGATCAGGGTTCGATAGGCCGGATGCTCCCGGGTGTAGCGACGGGCCAGCTCGCTCTCGCGCATGCGAAGTTCGTTCAGTCGCGACTCCAGCTCCACCAGTCGCTCCAGCATGGAGCGGGTTTCCTGGGAAAGGTCCACGGACTCGGCCTCCATGCGGAACGCGTTGAGCTGCTCCTCCGCCTCGTTCAGTTCCGCCCGGATATCCGGCAACTGCTCTTCCAGGAACTCCAGGCTGCGCTCCGCCTCCTCGGCGGTGCGGCGGATGTTCTGCATGACATAGTGATTCGTTACCGAATCGAGGATCCTGCGGGTTCTGTTCCGGTTCTCGCCGACCAGACTGACGCGCAGGATGCCGGTATTGCGCCCCTGCTCGGAAACGGAAAGATCCCGGTGTATGGCCTCTATCGCTGCCCGCCGGGAACGTTTCAGCAGTTCGAACCGGCTGCCCTGCGGCGCATCAAGTTCGCCGACCCGGAGGCTGATGTCGCCGGTTGTGGTAAGAAGGTCCTCGCCCGGCCTGCCTTCCAGCAGGGCCTCGCCTTCATGGCTGAGCCGAAAGCGGCTGTCTTCCAGCACTTCCAGCTCCAGGGGTTTGCCCTGCCAGTATTCCGTGGTCTCGAGGCGTTCGATCAGTATCCGGCTCTGGTCATCCTCCCAGCCGGCAAACAGCATGCGGTTGTCGGGTGGTGCTCTCCAGAAGGGAATGTCCGCCGGGCGAACACTGATGTCCAGTTTCAGCTCATCCACGGTGCGCCCCAGCACCATCCGCGAGCGCAGGATCTGCATCTCCGTGTCGGCGGATGCATCGGCCTCGAAAAGCTCGGAAAGATCGCCCAGGGCCGGCGTGCCGGCCTTGCGGGATTCCACATGCAGGAGGGCGTCGGCCTGGTAGACGGGCGTGGCCAGAAAGGCATAGGCCGTGCCCAACAGAAAGGCCGCCCCCGTCACCGCCGCGATCAGCCAGCGATGGTCCAGGAAAAGCGCCCAGAGCTTTCTTATATCAAGCTCGTCGTCGTTGCCCTGCTCGCCGCCGCCGGAAAGATTTGTATCCCGTTCAGGGGTCATCGGATTATTGCCCTCCCCATGTCAACTGTCTGCTCCAGGCCCGCGCCGCGCTGTCGAGCTGCCGGTACGCCCGCTCGTAATGGTCCCGCTCTCTGCGGAACGGGTCCGGAATCTCCGTTTCCTCATCCAGCCATTTGCCCATCAGCAGCACCTTGCCAAGCGCCTCGGGCGTGGCCCGCCCGATTCGCTCGCGTTGTTGTCGTTCCATCACCAGGATCAGCTCCGCGCGCCGGCACATGGACGGTTTCAGCCTGCGGGCCACGTGGGTCGGACAGTCGAGTCCGTTTTCCAGCGCAATCTCGCGCATTACCGGATCCATGTCGTGGCCTTCCAGCCCCGAAAGTCCCGCCGAGGAGATATCCCTGCCCGGAAGGTGCTCGCGCAGCATGAACTCCCCAACCGGACTGCGGCAGATATTTCCCTCACAGACCACCAGAATCCGCTCGAACATGTCAGCGCCGGGTCTCGCGTTCGGCCCGGGCGCCGAAGAAGACGGCCTGGGCGGTGGGGATCAACTGGCTGACCACGCGATTCCAGCGCGCCACCGGCGCGGCGGTCACATAGACAATATCCCTGGGCCGAAGCGTGAACTCGTCAGCAATAACCAGGGCCGTGGCCTGGCGGGCGTCAAGCTGGAACAGGTCCACGCGCGGCTCGCCGTCTTCTTCGCCCCGGCGCATGACGAAGATGCCCGTGGCATTGGCCTGCATCTCGTCGAGCCCGCCGCTCTCGGCCAGCGCCTCGGCCAGCGTCATGCGGTGGCGCCCCATCTTGATGGGCCGGGGCTCGGTGACCTCGCCAAGAACGAATACCTTGTTGTCGTCCACCCGTCCAACATGGACCACGTCCCCGTCGCGCAGCACCACGTTCTGGGAGGGGTCTCCATGCTGGTAGACCGCGCGCAATGAAAGATTGTATTCGCGCCCCTGCCTGGTGAGGACCACATTGCGCCAGTCGGCCAGTTCGTCCAGGCCCCCGGCCTCGTTGACCGCGTCCAGCAGGCGTTTGGGACGGTTGGTTACCGGATAGGTGCCTGGCTGGCGCACATTGCCGGTCACATAGACCCGCTGTGAGCGAAAACCGGCCACAGTGACTTCCACCTGGGGCTCTTCAATATAGTCGGCGATCCGGCGGGTAATCAGGTCTCGGATTTCGGTAACCTTGAGGCCTTCCACGTTGATCACGCCCACATAGGGATAGAAGATGGTGCCGTCGTTGTGCACCCAGTTGCCGGTTTCCTCGGGGCTGCGCTCACCGCCGGCAGGAATGGTCAGCTCCGGGTGGTTCCAGATGATGATGTTGAGTACGTCGCCCGGACCCACCCGGTAGTCTTCCACTTCCTGTTCGGTGAGTTCCTCCGGCGGCCGCGGCACTTCCTCGCCCGGCATTTGCGCCACCATCGAAGGCGTGATCCGGTAACGGCGCACCATCTCCGGCAGTTCGTCGTCATCGGGCTCCTCGCCGTACCAGGCCTGCGCGCCGGCACCGGAGACATGGGAGCCGGGGACCAGCGTACAGCCGCCCAGCAGGGCCGCCAGCCCCAGCATCAGCAGCAAACGCGTGCCAAGGCTGTTCCTACAACTCAAGACGGTACTCCCAGGTAGCCATGATCGTTGCCCGGGGCCAGGTGCGGCTTTCTTTTTCATCAATCCGACTTTCCACTTCCCGGTCCATGAACCAGCCGGCCAGGGACACGCGTCCCCAGGAGTATGGCTGGCGATAGCGGATAAACGCGATATTGCGCCGCTGCAGGTCGGCCGGGTCCAGCACCGGTGCTCCCCCTTCCTCCCTGCGCGAGGTCGGGAGTGTACCATCCCGGTTCAGCGCGGCGTGAGTCAGAATGATACCCAATTCACGACCGTCGGAGAGAAAGGTACTGTGCCCGAGGCTCACCACCCGGGCATCGGACTCGAAGGTGGAGGCCAGATTCCTGCCCCGGAAGCGGTGGCCGGTCTGGTAGCCGGAATTCTCGAAGGCCACGTTGGGTCGCTGCTCACTCGGCCAGGTGCCGGCGATATTGTCGGTATATTCGACAAACCAGCGCTGCTCGCCGGCCCCGGTGGCCGTGGCAAGCTCGAATCCCGCCAGTGCCATGTATTTCGACGGCAGCATCCCTGCCTCATCCTCGCCGATGGCCTGGGCATAGACCGCCGGGGTGACCTGCTCCGCGGGCAGGCTCCAGCGCAGGTCGAAGCCGGCCAACTGACTGCAGGCACCGGGGCCGTCCTCGCCGTCCACCGGATCATTGGAATCTCCGATGGCACACTTGCGCAGACTGCGAAGAGTCTCGGGGCGGTCCTCGCCGCCCCAGTGGGCCACCCTGGACATGCCCACCTCCAGCGACGGGACCGGGCGGAAGTTGAACCGCGCGCCCAGCAGTTTTGCATCCGCGACAGCACGCTCCGACTCCAGCTGCCCCGCAAGGATGGTAAGGCTCCAGGGGCCCAGCCAGCGAGCTACCGGCCAGTCCAGCGGGCGGGAACTGCGACGGTTCAGCCATACCGCCGGCACCGGCCGGGCATTGTCGGAAAAAATATCACTGCTGTGCCAGCCGGGCCCCCACCAGCGGTCCAGGGCACCCACGCCCAGCATCCAGTTGCCGAGGGCTCCGGCGATGTAGGAGCCATCCCTTCTCACACTGTCTTCATCCCGGGGGTCATGCACATATTCCGTGGCCAGCCCCACCGCCAGCCCGTCGGCAAGCCACTCCAGCCGGGCTCCGGCACCCGCCTCTTCCCGCGGCCCGCCACTGAAATCCCGGAAAAGCGGCTCATGGGAAGCCCCGGACGCATGCACCCGCAGCCGATATCCCTGACGGGTCTGGAAATCATGTTCGAACCGCACATAACGCCAGGCCTGGCTGCGCCGGCACTCCGGCGAGACGGAGTCATCCCGGAGCATTGCGCTCACATCCGCCCACATCATCGGCCAGGTGGTCACCGGCGCCCGCAGGCAGCCCCGGTCGGCCAGCCACTGCAGGCTGTGGCGCATGCGTGCGTCGTCGGGCTCGATCCAGGGCCGCGCCGGGGCGGGACCAGCAATAAGAACCAGCAGACATCCTAGCCACAATGCCGGGGCATACGTTCGCACGAACCCCTTGCGCCACGGCCGGGCGGACGGCCCGGGTGCAGGGAATCCGGCACTGTGCGGTGGCTCGTACATGGTGGGTCGGCAACGCAGTGGCTGAAGAAGGCGGGAGTATAGCGGAGGTCCGTCCCGCGGTCAGCGATTCGCCATCGTCGGTCGGAATGGAAAGCGCCTGCCACTAATCCGGGCAGGTACCGGGGAGGCATGGTTGCCTCTCCCGTTGTAGGTTCGCTTTAAACCCCGACCCCTGGATGAGGGTGTCGTAAAAACCCTTACTGACTGCCCCCACGCTCGCGACTAGCCCGGATATTTCACCAAATACCCTGTGATTCGCGCCGCGGATGGTCGTCGTCAGGCGTGCTCGCGACTGAAGCCGTAGCAGGGACTACGGCTGAAGGAGCATGTACGGCTGACGGCGGCCAGACCAAGCGAAGTGCAGGGTAAACGTAACCGTATCAATCAACTATCCGGCCGAAAGCCTCTGAAAAGCCCGTATCACCGCGCTTACCTTCGGTTATGGGAGTGCTTTGGTGAGATATCCGGGCTAGAAGCCTCCCCCTGCGAAGGGGGGCGGAGGCGGGAAAAGGTCCGTCCCAATGGACGGACCGCCGCCGGAGCGAGCCGAGCTCTGCGAGGCTC
>SLJS01000341.1 GCA_007135015.1 Alcanivorax sp.
CCCATGAACGGCTCCGGGAAAGGCGCCGGGGCCGCGACCTGTACCAGTGCTCCGCCTGTGGTCTGCCCACGGTACGTTGCCGCTACTGTGACAACATGGCCCGGGCGGCGGTGAAGTCCGGTGACGCCAATACAGCAGAGAAAAGCGGTGGCCGGCTGGGCCGGCTGGTCTCGCAACACTGGAACCATCAACTGTGCGCGGAACACGACGGCTCCATTCCGGATTTCGAAAGGGCCGAGGCACGCATCCGCGAACTTCCGGAGTTTCATGAACTGATGCGCCCGCGCCGGCGCAATCTCTATGCCACCGGCAAGACCTCCGGAGCCGTGCTCGGCGGCGCGCTGGTCCTGGGCGCCGGCGCCTGGCTCACTGCCCCGGCCATTGCCGCCGCCCTGGGCGCCAAGGGGGCGCTGGGCGCGGCGGGTACCAGCGCCGCACTGGGCTCCGCCTCCCTGGCCAAGCTGGGTGCCGGCAGCACCGCCATGATTGCTGCCGCCGGCGCCGGTCTGGGCGGGCGCACCGGCTACAGCCTGGCCAGCGCCTATCTGCGCGACATTCCCGACTTTGCCTTTCACGAGCTGCGTGCACCGGCCGAAGACAACGACCACCGCATTGTGGTGGTCAACGGCTTTCTTACCCAGGATGATCAGGACGCACGGGACTGGGAGAAGGGACTGGAAGGCTTTCTTCCGGAAAGCGGCCTGTACTACCTGAACTGGGAAGCCAAGACCCTGCGCAAGCTGGGCAACGCCCTGGGAGGCACCGCCGGCGGGTTTGCCGTGCGCTCCATGGTACGCCAGGCCGCCGGTGCGGCGTCCGGGGTCATGTCCCGGCGCTTTACTCGCGCCACTGCCCTGCTCACCGCTGCTGACCTGGCCGCCAACCCCTGGCATTCGGCCATGCTCAACGCCGAGCGCACCGGCGCGCTGCTGGCCGAGGCCATCAGCCGCACTGATGGTCGCACCTTTACCCTCATGGGCCACTCCCTGGGCGCCCGGGTGGTGATGTTCGCGCTGATGGCGCTGGCCACAAAGGGCGCCGGGCATTACGTGCGCGACGCCGTGCTCATGGGCGCCGCAGTGGGTCGTGCCCGCCGCGAGGACTGGGAGCGGGCCACCAGTGCCGTTTCCGGGCGCATCCATAACTGCTACAGCGAACACGACCGGGTGCTGCGCTTTCTCTACCAGGGCGCCAACGCCGGCCTCTCCCGCCCGGCCGGACTGGCGGAGACACAGCCGGAGATCGTGGAGGTCGAAAACCTGGACTTCTCGGACTGCGTCACCGACCACAATGCATGGAAGGATTCTCTGGAGGATGTGACGGAACGGCTTGGTCTGACAGGTTGCTGAAAACTGTTGCGAACGTTATTTGCCGGGTTGCGGCGGCCTTTACCCTGTGTGCAAGCAGTAGCCGTGATTATCGCAACACCGACGCCGGTTGCCGTTCTGGCGCAAGCGCCCTGGGCAAGCTACCGCCTGCGGATCACCCCGGCGGTAAAACAGAACACGCCCGCGAAGAGCAGGCCGTAGCTCGCCAGTGAAACCAGCAGCCCCGGGGGGACCACATCCACCACCATGGCCAGCAGCAGGGCCAGTGCCAGGATCATCAGTGTGACTCCGGCAAGGCGCATCAGCTTCCGTGGCGCTCGTCGTGGAGCCAGCAGTCGGAGTAGTGGCCTTCGCGGGGGGCAAAGCGCGGCGGTTCCCTGACGTCACAGGTGCCGGCAATGGCCTTCGGGCAGCGTGGATGAAAGCGGCAGCCCGGCGGCGGGTTCAGCAGGCTTGGCGGTTCGCCGCCGGGGACGTCCCGTTCTTCCAGGGCGTTGTCCGCGTCCACGTCGGCAATGGCCGCGAGCAGCGACTGCGTGTAGGGATGCTGTGGGTGGTCGAGCAGTTCGTCCACCGGGGCCTGTTCCACTATCCGGCCGGCATACATGACAAAGATGCGGTCGGCGAAGTGGCGTACCGTGGACAGGTCATGGGTGATGAACGCCAGGGTCAGTTCCCGTTCGCGCTGGATGTTGCGCAGCAGGTTCAGGATCTCCACGCGCACCGAGGCATCCAGCATGGAAACCGGCTCATCGGCAATGATCATGGCCGGTTCCAGCAACAGGGCCCGGGCGATGACGATTCGTTGCTGCTGGCCGCCGCTGAGCATGTGGGGGAACTTCGACAGGATCTCGTCCACCCGGGTCAGGCGTACCTCCTCGAGCACCCTGCGAATACGCTCTTCACGGGCGGCCGGGTCGCGCACGCCGTGAATGATCAGCGGTTCGTTCAGCAGGCGCCGCACATCCATGAACGGCGGCAGCGCGCCGAAGGGGTCCTGCTGCACATAACCCACCCGGGCCAGGTACCGCTGGCGGGCCTTGCCCTTCAGTGTGCTCAGTTCCTCGCCATCAAAGGTGACCTCGCCACGGGTGGGCCGGTGCAGGCCCAGCAGGGTGCGTGCCAGGGAGCTCTTGCCGCAGCCGGACTCGCCCACGAAGGCCACGGACTCGCCCCGGGCCAGCGCGAAGTTCACGCCGTCGACGGCGCGCACCGAGCCCACGCGCAGGAAGCCCCACTGGCGCAACTCGAACCAGGTGTGCAGATTGCTGGCCTGCAACAGAGGGGATCCGGCGGTCATGCGTCTTCTCCTTCATGCAGCCAGCAGCGAACCCGGCGGCGTTCGTCCAGGCTAAAGGCGTCGGGGTCGCGGTCGCAGCGTTCGAAGCGCGACGGGCAGCGATCCGCGAAACGGCAGCCGGCGGGCGGGTTGATCAGGTCCGGCGGCTCGCCGGGAATATGTCCCGGCGCCTCGGGCTGGTGCAGCCGGGGCACACTGTCCATGAGCATCTTCGAATACGGATGCGCGGGGTCATGGAAGAACTGCCGGGCATCGCTGAATTCCACGATCTGTCCGGCATACATCAGCGCCACCCGGTCGGCCAGCTCACTGGAGGTGGCCACGTCATGGGTGATCAGGATGAAGCTGGTGCCCTCGTCGCGCTTGATGCGTTTGAGCACGTTCATGATGGCCGCCTGGGTCAGTACATCCAGCGCGGAGGTGGGTTCGTCCAGGATTACCAGATCCGGCTCCGTCACCAGGGCCATGGCCAGCACCACCCGCTGGCGCATGCCACCGGAAAGCTCGAAGGGGTAGCGCTGGATGAAATCCGTGGACACGCCTACCTTGCGGAAGGTTTCGGCCACGCGCTCCAGCGCGCGCTCCTTCGACCAGCCCCGGTGCACGCGCAGGGGCTCGGCCACCTGTTCGCCCACGCGCACCACCGGGTTGAGCGCGTTCATGGCCGCCTGCATGACCAGCGCGATCCGGTTCCACTGGATCTCGCGACGAAAGCGTTCGTCGTTCAGCGCCATGATGTCCGTCTCGCCGAGCATCACGTGCCCGCCAAAGTGCTGCACATTGCGCGGCAGCACGCGCATCAGCGCCTTGGCCAGGGAACTCTTGCCACAGCCGGACTCGCCCAGGATAACCAGCGCCTCGTTGCGGCGCAGATCGAAACTCACGCCGTCGACGGCGCGGGCCACGCCCCGGCGCGTCTGGTAATGCAGGCGCAGGTCTTCGACCCGCAGCAAGGTTTCCGTGGCATCCGTCATTGCGTTCTCAGCCTCGGGTTGAATACGCGGTCGAGGGCGAAGCCGAACATGGCAAAGCCGAGCCCGGTGAGCATCAGCAGCACCGCCGGCGAAATGACCCAGTAATAGAAGCCGTTGTAGAGTGCACTCTGTTCCTGGGCGTCATTGAGCACCTTGCCCCAGGTGGGCAGTACCGGGTCGCCCAGCCCGAGCACCGCCAGCGACGCTTCCAGAAACACGAAGGTCGGAATCAGCGTCACGAAGGTGGGAATCAGCACCGGAAGAATGCGCGGAATCATGTAACGCATGATGATGCGTGCATTGCTTGCGCCATAGGCTCGCGCCGCCTCGATGTAGGGCGCCTCGCGTATCGGCAACAGCATGGCCCGATAGGTCTTGATACCGGCGCTGAATATGCCCAGCACGATCACCACGCCCAGCATCAGCCAGATACTGGTGGAATAGAGCGTGCCCACCATGACCAGGATGGGTAGCAGCGGCAGGATGATGTTGACCTCGGTAAGCCGCTGGATGGTGGCATCGACGATGCCCCGGAACCAGACGCCGGTGGCGGCGATGATCAGGGTGGTAATGGTGGTGCCCACCGCCGCGAGCAGACCAAAGGCCAGCGCCACCGGCGTGCCCCACATCAGTGCGACCATCAGGTTGCGGCGCTGGTAGTCGGTCCCGGCCACGCCGTGCACCCGTCCGTAGACGGCCAGGTCGGCTTCCAGTCGTGCGTCCTCGTCGAACAGGATGGCATCGAGGACAAGCCGGTAGCGTCCCTTTTCCACTTCCGGCGCATCCGGGGGGCTGTCACCGGCGAAAAGCCCGATATGGGGCACCATGCCCAGACGTCCCTCCAGGGAAGGATTCTGGGAAATGGAAATGCGGTCGTCCCGGGCAACCCGCTGGCCGCCCAGGGCAATGGTCTCGCCGGAGGGCGTCTTCCAGTTCAGGCGTACGAAGGCCTGGCGGGAACTGTCCAGGGTGCGCAGGAAAAGATTGATCTCACTGGGGAACTCGCCGTTGTGGTAATCGAACTCCAGCGGAATCCGCACCTGCCGGCCGCCCTCGAAGGGCACTTCGCGGATCTCCGTTTCCGTGCTGCGCACTACCTGTGTGCGTGGCTTGTCGCCGCCGGCGAGCCGGTCGGCCCACACCGGGCCGGCATTGACCGGATGCATGCGCCACTGCTCGCCCCCGCGCCACTTGTCCAGCGCCTCGGAGTAGGGGATGGTGACCACCGTGTACAGGGAAAGGCCAATGAGAAAGAGGATGATCGCCAGCCCGCCGATGGCCGACGGGTACTGTTTCAGCTCACGCAGTCCTGCCGCCCAGCGGTTCATGAGCCTTCTCCTTCAATGCGCACCCGCGGGTCGAGCATGGCGTAGAGAAAATCGAGCATGAACACAGTGACCGCCAGCAGGTAGGCGAAGATCACCACGCTGCCGATGATCACCGGCGTGTCACGATAGCCGATGGCCTGGAACAGCAGGGTGCCCAGGCCGGGCCAGTTGAAGACCTGCTCAAGAATGATCGCCCCGCTCCAGAGTCCGATC
>SLJS01000101.1 GCA_007135015.1 Alcanivorax sp.
CGCCTTTTTCCTCCGTACTGCAGGGCTGCTTGCCCTTCTTGTGGCCGCTGGTCTCGCCCGGGCCGACCAGGCCCCTGACTTTACCCTGCCTGATGGTGAAGGCGCCGAGCGCATGCTCTCGCAGCAGCGCGGCAAGGTGGTCATGATCAACTTCTGGGCATCCTGGTGTGCCCCCTGTCGCAAGGAGATGCCGGAGCTTGAACGGATCTGGCGGGACTACCGCGACCGGGATTTCATGTTGTGGGGCATCAATCTGGATCGCAGCGCGGAACTGGCGGACGAGTTCCTCGAGGACATGGAGCTGAGCTTTCCCATACTGTATGACCCGGACCATGAAGTGCCGGATCTTTACGAAGTCCCCGGAATGCCCACCACGGTACTAGTGGACCGTGACGGCATCCTGCGCCACGTCAATCACGGCTACCGGCCCGGTGACGAGGACAAGTACCGGGAGCAGGCGCGGCAACTGCTGCTTGAAGACGCCGACGGTCAGTGATCGGCGGCCAGTCCGGTACAAGCGCCGGGCGCCTGCATGAGCAATTTCCTTTTTCCGAGCCTGGCTGTATGTTCCCGGAAACCGGGTGACCGGGAAACGGCACAGGGCAATGGCAGCCGGTTGCGGCGCGGGGCGAATTCGGGGATGGACTATGAATGACAAGACGGACATCCACTGGATGAGCCGGGCCATGGAACTGGCGCGGCGGGCGGAAGAGGTCGGAGAAGTGCCCGTGGGCGCGGTGGTGGTGCGCGACGGCGAGCTGCTCGGCAGCGGCTGGAACCGGCCGGTGGGCGCACGGGACCCCAGTGCCCACGCGGAGATCCTGGCATTGCGTGATGCCGCGCGCCGGGCGGACAACTACCGTCTGCCCGGCGCCACGCTCTATGTGACCATCGAACCCTGCACCATGTGCTTCGGAGCCATGGTGCACGCGCGCGTGGCGCGCCTGGTCTACGGCGCCGCCGAGCCTCGCGCCGGTGTCTGCGAGAGCAGTCTGCAGCTGCCCGAACAGGACTTCTACAACCACAAACTTGAAGTCACCGGCGGCATCCTGGCCGAGGAGTCCGCGGACATGCTGAAGGCGTTCTTTCGGGCCAGAAGGCAATAGCCCGCAGCGGAAACTCTGCGGCAAGACGAGAAGGAGTGAAGTACGGGAAGGCATCGAGCAGTGCGGCTTTCGTGGCCTGGCCCCTCTCCCCCAGGAGGGTGTCGTAAAAGCCCTTCGTTGGCAGGGCGAGCTGATAAACGGACCCCCTCCCCCTCACGGGGGAGGGAGCTTCCTTGTTCGGTCGTCGAGGGTTTTTACGACACCCTCACCAGGGGAGAGGGGACCCTCCAGCAAGGCCGTGCCCTGAAGGGCCTTCTCGCATGGCGAACGTGGGCAGGGTGCGCAATGCGCACCCTGCGGCCTGGCCGGGAAAGCTTCTTCGCGAGACCCTCCTGTTCCGGACGTTCCCCGGATTACGGCCTGCGGCCTTCATCCGGGCGAGCCCGGATATTGCACCAAACCACTCCTGTAATCGAAGAGAAAAGCGGTTATAGGGGCTTTTCAGAGGGCTCCAGGCACTCTTTTCATGGTGACGTTTACGTTTGCCATGCACTTCGCCTGGTCTGGCCGCCGTCAGGCGCACGTGCTCCTTCAACCGTAGTCCCTGCTACGGTTTCAGTCGCGAGCGCTCCTGACGACGCCCATCCGCGGCGCCAATTACATGGCATTTGGCGCAATATCCGGGCCAGGCGATAACGGTTACACGGAGGCCGGAACGAAAAGGGGTGCGCCGTCATGCGCACCCCTTTCTGTTTCCGACCGCTGAAGACCGGCCGCCGACCACCTTTTTCCTATTTCATGGCCAGCTGCAGCGGCTGGTGTTTCTCCGAGTTGGCGGCCCAGACCATGGTGTTGTAGTAGCGCTGGATATGGCGCACATAAATGACCGCCTGGCCGCCGCCGCGGGCATAGCCGCGGCGGGCTTGCTGATAATATTCCGGCTGGCGCAGCAGCGGAAGGCGCTGGCGCACTTGCGCCCAGGAGTCCGGGTCGTCGCCCTGGCGTTGCGTGAGAATGCGGGCATCCTCCACATGGCCGATACCCACGTTGTAGGCGGCTACCGCCATCCAGGTACGGTCCGGCTCGTCGATGCGCTCGGGAATGCGGTCATGGAGCTTGCGCAGATAGGCCGCGCCCGCATGAATGCTTTCTATGGGGTCGGTGCGGTCGTCAACACCCATTTCCCGGGCGGTGCGACGGGTGAGCATCATCAGCCCCCGCACGCCAGTGGGCGAGACCGCAGCGGGATCCCAGAGCGATTCCTGGTACCCCAGGGCAGCCAGCAGCCGCCAGTCGAATCCGGTTTCCTCGCCCGCCTTGCGAAACTCGTCCGCGTATTCCGGAAGGCGGGTCTCGATATGACGAATGAAATAGCGCGCGGAATACAGGTTGAACTGTTCCTTCTCACCGTAGAACCGTTGCCGGAGTTCGGCAATCCGGCCATTGGTGCGGGCACCGGTGAGATAACGCTGTGCGGCACGGTAGAGGCTGTGGTCGGTGCCGGGGCTGAAGGCCCAGGCGAGATGGCCGTCTCCCAGTTCCAGTCCCGCGCCCAGCTCGGGGAAGAGGGCGCGCTGGACCAGGAAATCGTTGGAGTCGACCAGGGTGTAGTCGTATTCCCCTTCCTCGACCAGCATCAGCAGTCGCTCGGAGGTGGCGCCTTCGATGGTGCTGATCTGCAGTCCGGGAATAGCGCCTTCTTCCTTGAGTGTGGTCAGCCGTTCTTCATGACTGCTGCCGGCGAGCACCACCATGGTGCTGTCTTCCAGGTCCGCCAGTTTCCGGGGACGGTGTTCCCCGCGGCGATAGATCACCTGTTCGGTGACACTCATGTAGGGTGTGCTAAAGCGCAGGCGCTGCCTGCGCTGATCGGTGACGCTCAGCCCGGCGGCGGCGAGATCCACTCTGCCTCTTTCCACCATGCGGAACAGTTCATTCAGTGAGTCGGCATGGCGGACTTCCAGCTTCACGCCCAGTTGCCGGGCAAAGCCCCGGGCCAGCTCATATTCCAGACCCGTGGAACCGTGCTGGTCGCGGTAATAGGCGGTGGGCGCGCTGCGGGTAACGATGGTCAGGGTGCCCCGTTCAAGCACCCGTTCCAGTCCGGAGGGTTCCGGGCGCATGGCCATGACCAGACCCACCGCGCAAAGAAGCATGATCGGCGTGAAAAGGTAGCTGATCCTGCGCAACATCATCTTCATGTTCGCTTCCGGTTTGCAGTTCCGTTTCAGACAGGGAGTTCGTTGCTCCGTGTCCGGATGGGCCGGTACTGACAAGACTCCGGCCGCGGCCTTCTGGGCCAGCGAGTGGCGAATTCTGTGAATCGCGTCACTGTTTCGCGGAGAACTCTATCACCGAAATCTGTCAGGCACGATCGCTATTGTCCGACAATTGTAAAATCTGATTGGCCCTGGCGACGGAGCTGACCGTTTCTTCCGGTGGGGCCACCGGAAGGAGGAATGACCCGCACGGACACCCCCCCGGAAACCATGCTGAGCGGTGCCCTGGGCGACTCCCATCAATCAGGCAAATCCCGTATCATTGCGCCTCTTTTTCACCCTCCCCGAACAGGCTGGAAAGCGCATGTTGATACTGCCCGGAAACGCCGCCTTGTCCCGCTTTCGCCGGGAAAAGCTGCTTGAAAACCTCCCCGGTGTGGAGGACGTGGGCGCCCGTTATGTGCATTTCGTCTCCCTGAAGGCATCGCTGTCCGACCGGGATCGTGCGGTGCTGGACAGGCTGCTCGAGTATGGGCCGGCCGAGGAGGAACCGCTGCCCCCTGGGCAGCAACTGGTGGTGGTGCCGCGGCCGGGCACCCGCTCGCCCTGGTCGTCCCGGGCCACCGATATCTGCCACAACGCCGGGCTGGATGCGGTGGAGCGCGTGGAGCGTGGCGTGGAGTACCGGCTGGTGCCGGCTCCGGGCACCAATGTGGAGCCGGGCACCGAGGTGGCCGCGGCGCTGCATGACCGCATGACCGAGGCCGTGCTGGCCACCCTGGAGGAAGCCGAAGCTCTGTTTGATCACCAGGAGCCGGCGCCGCTGACCCGGGTGGATCTGCTCGCGGGAGGACGTGAAGCCCTGGAGGAGGCCAACGGGGAACTGGGCCTGGCCCTGGCCGACGATGAGATCGATTACCTGGTCGAGCAGTTCGGCCGGCTGGGGCGGAACCCGTCGGATGCCGAGCTGATGATGTTCGCCCAGGCCAACTCGGAGCATTGCCGGCACAAGATCTTCAACGCCGAATGGCGGATTGATGGAGAGGAACAGCCGCTGAGCCTCTTTGCCATGATCCGCAATACCCACAGCCAGCACCCCGAAGGCGTGCTCTCCGCCTACCACGACAATGCGGCGGTCATGGCCGGCCACCGGGTCCGGCGCCTGTTCCCGGAGCCGGGCGACGGCGTCTATCGCTATGCCGGCGCCAGCACCGGCATCCTGATGAAGGTGGAGACCCACAACCATCCCACCGCCATTGCACCGCGGCCCGGTGCCGCCACCGGTGCTGGTGGCGAGATCCGTGACGAGGGCGCCACGGGACGGGGCGCGCAGCCGCGTGCCGGGCTGACCGGCTTTTCCGTGTCCAATCTGCGGATTCCCGGATTCGAGCAACCCTGGGAGCGTGATTACGGACGCCCGGAGCGCATCGCCTCGCCGCTTCGCATCATGATCGAGGCGCCGGTGGGCGCGGCGTCCTTCAACAACGAATTCGGCCGTCCCAACCTCTGCGGCTATTTCCGTACGCTGGAAATGCAGGCTCCGGGCCTGGACGGCGGTCAGGTGCGCGGCTATCACAAGCCGATCATGATCGCCGGCGGACTGGGCACCATCCGCGAGGAGCTGGTGAACAAGGAAGACATTCCCCCGGGCGCAAAGATCATCGTGCTCGGCGGTCCGGCCATGCTTATCGGCCTGGGCGGCGGGGCGGCTTCGTCCATGACGTCCGGGCAGAGCTCCGAAGGGCTGGATTTCGCCTCGGTGCAGCGGGACAACCCGGAGATCCAGCGCCGCTGCCAGGAAGTGATCGACCGCTGCTGGGCACGGGGCGAAGCCAACCCGGTGTTGTCCATTCACGACGTGGGCGCCGGC
>SLJS01000318.1 GCA_007135015.1 Alcanivorax sp.
CCTCGAGTCCGGCATGGTGCCAGGTCATTCGCGCTGCGAGCAGCGCTCCTGCAAGGAAGGGTGTGGGAGGAAAGACAGTAAACGCACCTCCGAAAGAAAAGCACCCCCGCGGGAAGCGGGGGCGCTGTGAGTACGGCCTCATCAGGGCCGCCGACCATTACGGGCGGCGGCCTCGAGCCCTCCTGTTCAGAGGTCGGACCGAAGCTTCACGCCAATCCGGTTGCCCGGGCCGGCGATCAGCTGGCTGATGAGGTCGTTACGATCACCGCAGTTCTCCATTGGCGGAAGGTCGTAGATACCCTTGAGGTTGCCACCTTTTTCGGGATCGAAGTTCCTGCCTTTCAGGTTTACCGTAACAGGCTCCGAGGTCCGGCACTCTTCGCCACCGCCAATCGAGAAGGAGTGGCCGAAGAGCCTCATCCGCACGTCCGTCAGCACAACGTGCATGGTGGACTCGGACTCGACGCTGCCGTCATCGGTGATCGTGCCCGTTGTCGGCTCGACCTGCTCGAACTCGATATCGGCCTCGGCCCGGATCATGCGGAAGAACCTGAACAGCCGGAACTTGCCGCTGGTGGGCTCAAGATCCAGGTCCGCCTCGAACATGCCGGTGGCCTGATCGAGCTCACCTTCCAGGCCGCCGCGCAGCCGCACCATGGCACGCGAGGCCCTGATCTGGGTCTTGCCTTTCAGGTCGAAGTCGAACGGCAGGCCGTCCGGCACGCCAATCCCCTCACCGCTCAGGGGCACATCGAACTGCGGCGTATCGGGATCAGTGGAGCTGATTGTCAGCGTCGCGCTGTGGACGAACTCGCCCTGGGGTGTGAACTCCAGATCCACGGTGCAGCTCTCGTCCTGGGAGAGGGTGACGCAGTCATGATCCGCCAAGAACGCGCCCGCATCCTCGCCGCCGACGCTGATATCGTTGATATCCAGCGCGGCATCGCCGGTGTTGGTCACCGTCACCTGGGCCTCATCGCTTTCGCCCACTATCACCTCTCCAAAGTTTACCGACTCCGGATCAACCTCCTTGTTGGCCTGACCGGGGATAACGCTTACCCCCTCAAGCGGAATGTCCTTGGAGGGTTCGGTGGTTGCATTGGAGTCAATGGTCAGCGTGGCGCTGCGTCCATTTTCTCCCTCGGCGAAGAAGGTGACTTCCACCGTGCAGGTTTCGTCCCCGGCGAGGGTGGTGCAGTCATTGGTCTGCATGAAATCCGCCGCATCGTCGCCACCGATTGTGACGTTGTCGATGCTCAGGATATTGCCACCTTCGTTGCTGACGGTGAGCGTTCCGGTTTCATCCGTGCCTTGCTGGACCTGGCCGAAATCGAGCTCTTCCGGCGTTACCCCGATTTCAGGGTCCTCCGGCACGCTTGTTCCCGAAAGCGGAATGTCCAGCGGATCATTCTCGGCATTCGACTCTAGCGTCAGCGTGGCAGTGCGGCCATTCTCGCCTTCGGCAAAGAAGGTCACCTCTACCGCGCAGGTCTCGTCGTCCTCCAGCGTGGTGCAGTCGTTGGTCTGCGTGAAGTCCACCGCATCGGTACCACCGATAGTGACATTCTGGATGTCCAGCGTTCCGCCACCTTCATTGCTTATGGTCACGGTTTCGGTTGCATCCAGACCCTGCTGCACGTTGCCGAAGTCGACTTCCTCCGGGTCTGCCGCGATGACCGGCTCTTCCTCTGCCGTAACCACCTCGAAGGTGTGCAGGACGTTGTCCTCGCCTTCTTCAAGGACGCAGGGTACCGGAAATTCCCCGGTATCCGGGTCCGAGTTCGGGAAGAACACCGGTTCACCCTGCTCATCGGTGGCGATCAGGTTCATGTTGATATCGCCAACAGTAATGACTACGTCACCCTCGTTGTTCTCCGTGAAGGTCAGCGAGGGGGTGGACCCTTCCGCCGTGATCTCGAAGTCACCCGGCTCTTCCGGTATGTCCTGCCGCAGAATGGTGGTGGGCACCTCGAGATCCAGATCCAGGTTGGTCCCGGAAAGATTGGAATCGGCGATCGCAGTGCCTTCGATGTAGCGCCCGCCCACCAGGTCCATTCCGGTCCAGGTGTCGCCCATGGCCGTGGCCAGAACGTCAATGGGGAACTCTCCGGTCTCCTCGCCGACCACCTGCTCTTCGGGCATTTCGCTGCTGATGTCGGCTCTCAGTGGCTGATCGCCGATCAGCGGATAGGTACAGCTGTAGTGTACTGACAGCTCTACTGGCACCTGGGCGGATGCCACCCCGCCCAGGCCCAGCAGAACCGCCCCGGCCAGCGCTGAGCGCATAAAGGCCGGCCGCTTCGTCTGGTTAGTGGCTTTCATCTTGATCCTCCTGTCCTTGGCCAACTTGCAGGTCTCCGCGGCATCCGCCCCTTTCTTTACGGGGGAGGGGGCGGCAAGCCGTTTCGAACTCCAGGAAGCCCCATTCTTCTCGCCACGAAAAAGGGACGTCATTGATATGTCCGGCAAGTCCGTTGTCAGTTCAGGAAGCTGTTTTGGGTGGAAGGTTTTGTTTCAGATCAGGCTCTCGATGGAGGCTCCTCTACTTGAGAAGTCTGTCGCAAAATGTCTTGCAGCCGCGCCCCCAGGACGCGAAGTTCCTGGACGGTGCCGAGCATCGGGCTTTTCGCGCTGCGAGCAGCGCCTCTACATACAAGGGGGTCAAAACCAATAGACACGGCCCCTGGCGTCATAAACCCCCTCTCTCTCGATGAGGGTGCTGTAAAAGCCCCTCTCCCCTCGTGGGAGAGGGGTTGGGGAGAGGGGGAAGGCTACGGTAGCCGCACTGCTCAATGCTTTCCCGTAATTCGATCCCCCTCTCCCTGTCCCTCTCCCACGGCGGGGAGAGGGGACCCTCCAGCAAGGCCGCGAAGGCCCTGGATTCCGGCACGGTGCCAGGTTCTTCGCGCCCCAGGGTGCGCTCCCACAAACCCTTTTGCGACACGGTTACAAGGGCAGAGCGAGTTCTTGCCGACCGCTGAGTACCGACCACTGACCTTTTATCCCTGCCGCTGCGCCTGCAGCAGCTCCAGGAAATGACGGCCGGCGTTGGACAGGCTGCGCCCGGGATGGAGCACGTAGCCGAGCTCCCGTTCCGGCAGGGGCGCGCTGACCGGCAGGCGGATCACCCGATCGTCGAGCATGGTCGCCGGCAGTACGCTCCAGCCCAGCCCGATGGAGACCATCATGTGAATGGTCTCGAGATAGTTCGTGGACATGGACACCGGCAGCACCAGGTCATGCTCACGGAACAGGCGCTCGACGATCCGCCGGGTGAAGGTCACCGGCGAGGGCAGGATGGCGCTGTAGCGGGTGAGTTCTTCCAGGCTGACTTCGGCCTGTTCGGCCAGCGGATGTTCGGGCGCGGCCATGAAGACCAGCGGATCCCGCCAGATCCTTTCGCTGTGCACACGCGGATCCTTCTCCGGTGAGAGGGTCACCACCCCGAGTTCCAGGTCACCGTGCAACACGCCTTCCCAGGCTTCCTCGGAGTCGATGAAGCGCAGATCCAGGCGCACATCCGGATAGTCCCGGGAGAAGCCGCGCAGTACCGGTGGCAGACGGTGCAGTCCCACATGATGGCTGGTGCCGATGCGCAGGGTGCCGCTGACCTGGCCGGTCAGATTGCTCAGCGCCCGGGTGGCGTCCTCCAGCTCGCGAAGGATCTGGCGGGCCCTGGGCAGCAGGGCGCGACCGGCCTCGGTGAGATGGATCTGGCGGCCGATGCGGTCGAACAGCCGCGCGCCCAGGCGCTCCTCCAGCAGGGCGATGCGCTTGCTTACCGCCGGCTGGGTAATGAAAAGCGCCTCGGCGGCCCGGGAGAAGCTGCCGTGCTCTGAAACCGCCACAAAGGCTTCCAGTGACTGTGTGTCCATGGGATAACCATAAGGAATGCTATAGATAAAGAATATGAATTGGATTTATGGATTGCAAGGGCATAGGGTGTGGGCAGTTATTAGTTGCAAGGAGCAAGGGACAAGGGACAAGGACGACATCGCGCACTCTTGTCCCTTGCCCCTTGCCCCTTGCCCCTTCACTCAAGGTTGCCCCATGGCTGGCAAGACGCTTTACGACAAACTCTGGGATGCACATCTGGTGACCGAGCGCGATGACGGCTCGGCGCTGCTGTATATCGACCGGCATATCATCCACGAGGTGACCTCGCCCCAGGCCTTCGAGGGGCTGCGGCTGGCCGGGCGGCAGCCCTGGCGCACCGGGGCCAATCTGGCCACCCTGGATCACAATGTGCCCACCACGCCCTACGCAAACGCCGGGGAGATCGAGGACGAGACCTCGCGGCTGCAGGTGACCACGCTTCAGGACAATACCCGCGAGTACGGCATCACCGAGTACGGCATTGGTGATGTGCGCCAGGGCATTGTTCATGTGATGGCGCCGGAACAGGGGGCTGTGGTGCCTGGCATGACGGTGGTCTGTGGTGATTCGCACACTTCCACCAATGGCGCGCTGGCCTGTCTGGCCCATGGCATCGGCACCAGCGAGGTGGAGCATGTGCTGGCCACCCAGTGCCTGGTCACGCAGAAAATGAAGAACATGCTGGTGCAGGTGAATGGCGAATTGGGCCCCGGGGTCACCGCCAAGGACCTGGTGCTGCATGTGATCGGTGTCATCGGCACCGCTGGCGGCAACGGTCATGCCATCGAGTTCGCCGGCAGCGCCATCCGCGGACTGTCCATGGAAGGGCGCATGACGGTGTGCAACATGACCATCGAGGCGGGCGCCCGCGCCGGCATGGTGGCGGTGGATGACACCACCATCGACTATGTGCGCGGCCGTCCGCTGGCGCCGAAGGGTGAGCAGTGGGAGCAGGCCGAGGCCTACTGGCGCACCCTGGTTTCCGACCCGGACGCGCATTTCGACCGGGTTGTCGAGATCGATGCGGCGGACATTCGCCCCCAGGTGTCCTGGGGCACCTCGCCGGAAATGGTGGTGCCGGTGGATGAAACCCTGCCGGAGCCGTCCCGGGAAGCGGATCCGGTCCGGCGCGCCGGCATGGAGCGTGCCTATGAATACATGGGGCTCAAGCCGGGCATCCGGGCCAGCGACATCCGGCTGGACCGGGTGTTCATTGGCTCCTGCACCAACTCGCGGATCGAGGATCTGCGCGCGGC
>SLJS01000266.1 GCA_007135015.1 Alcanivorax sp.
CGCTCCCGCCGGTAAATCAGATCCACGCTCTGGGCCTCTCCGGACGAGCGAGTCTCCAGGCTTACCCGCGGGTTGAGCTGGTAGCGGAGCATCACTGTGGAGACGGATTCGAACAGTCCCACGCTGTAGCGCAGATACAGCTGCGATGAAAGCTGCTTGCCCAGCATCAGCGAGGTCTGCTCGAATTCCCCCTCGGTGTCCACATCCACTTCCACGCCAAAGGTGTCGCCCAGACGCTCGGTGATGAAATCCCCACGTTCGATACCGAAACGGGCGATGGCCTGGAGGATCAGGGAGGCATCTCCCTCGTCGGCTCCGGAAAGCGGTCGGCCGGTAAGCAGGAAGGACATGGCTTCCGTCTCCTCCATGGGTGGGGTGGAAACCACCCGGGAACGGGGGTCCTGAAGCGTGCCGCTGACCTCCAGCCCCACCCGTACCTGGTGGGCGGGGATGAACCGCACCGCCAGAATGTCCAGTCCGGGATTGTCCGGCGGGCCCTCGAACAGCAACCGGCCGCGTTCGATCTGGAGATTCTGTCCCCAGGCCCGGTAGCGGCCCTCCTCGAGATTGATCTCGCCAGTCAGGTGAGGGGCGCGTCCGGGGCGGTCCTGGATGTGCACCGCACCGGCCAGGCGACTGTTGAGCCCGAAACCCTGGATGCTCACCTGCTCGCCCAGTGCGACGCGCACATCGGTGTCCACTTCCCAGGGGGAGGTCACCGCCTCCGGTGTATCGGTGACCAGCACGGCATCCCGGGAGAGGCGGCTGGCCTGCTGGGGGATCTCGCGCGGGCTCAGGCGGGCCCGGGGTACCAGGACTTCCCCTCTGACCTCGACGCTGGTGCCCTGCATGACGATGCGCAGATCCGGGTTGAGCAGGGCACGGGCGTCGGGCCGGTGCACGGCCTCGAAATCGGTTCCGGTGATATGTAGAGACAGCGGCCAGGGAAGTTCGCCGCCGGTGTCCAGTTCTCCATTGAGCCACAGCCGGCCGTCCTCGCCGGAAGCCATGCCGCCGCTGACCAGCAGCACGCCGTCCAGGCCGGCCCGGGCGCTCATATTGATTTCCCGCAGGGCCACGCCGATTTCCGGGATGTCCGCGGCGCCGTCTTCCAGGATCATTTCCCCGCCAAAGCGTGGATCCCGGAAGGTGCCGCCCACGGTGAGTTCGCCGTGCAGCGCCCCCCGGGTCTGGCGGATGCGCGGGGCGAGCAGTTCCAGCCAGCGCAGATCCTCCAGGCTCGCCTCCAGGCGCCCGTCCAGCGGCGAGTCCAGGCCGTCGAGTTCAGCACTGAGGCGGCTCCGGGCGTGGCTGTGCTCATCCAGGACGACCCGGGCATCGGTTTCCAGGCGGTTGTCATGGAGACTGGCATGGGCCTCCAGGGTCTGCCAGGGAAGCTGATAAGCGGGTTCGTCATCCAGCCCCCTGAGCAGTACGCGACCGTCACTGGCATCCAGTTCCAGTTCGCCTGCAAGGGAGCCGTCGCCACCACGAAGGCTCGCCCTGCCGCTGAACGTGCCCTGCAGCTCCGCGGGACGGGGAATCAGTGGGGCAAGCGGGGCCAGTGGCACGCCGCTGAGTTCCAGCCCGGCCCGGAAATCATCCGGGTGCCAGTCGGCGTGGCCGCATAGCCGTCCGCGGCGTTCGGTTGGCGACAGACAGAACGGATCGAGCGCCGCCCGTTCCCGGCCCGCCAGCGCGGCGGCCGGCGCCTCCAGCTCCCAGTCGCCGGCAAGCGGGCCCGTTATGTTCAGCCTTGCCAGTTCGCCCCGCCATTGTTCCTGTTCCCCGAGGCCGCCGCGCAGGCCCCCGCGGAGTGACTCACTGCCGCTTTTCAGGTCCCATTCCAGTTGATGCGCCGCGAGCGTACCGTTCGCCCGCAACGACGCGGCATCGAACAGCGGGGCGCCGTCCCGGCGCAGACGGCCTGTTTCCAGCGTCAATGTCATGGCCGGCTCCGGCCGGTCGCTGGCGCTCATGTTCAGTTGTGCCCGTTCCAGCTCCAGCTCCTTCCAGCGCAGCTGCCGCACTTGTACATGGCCGGCCAGCAGGGGGTTCTCCCGGGTGCCCGACAGACGCAGTTCGCTGTCCGCCTGTCCGTGCAGCTCCGGAAGAAGGTGTCCGAGGCGGGGGGCCTTCAGGGCGATGACCATGTCCGGACGGTCGCTCCAATGGCCGCGGGCCCGAAACTCGGTTTCCGCCAGGGAAAGGAGCAGGTCGGTGTCCAGTTCCTCCAGGCCCTTCAGCCGCAAATGCCCCTCGCCGCCCAGGGGCTGTTCCCGCAGGGAACCGTCCAGGCGCGTGAGCTGCACATCCAGCTCCGGAGCATCTTCGAGGAGTTCTCCGGCAACGCGCCCGTCCAGGTTCACGGCACCCGGAAATTCCCGATGGAAGAGTGCCGGGTTCAGCTCCCGGCCGCGCACCGCCAGATCCCAGCGCACTCGCGGCGCCCAGCCCATCTCGCCAACCACGTCCAGGGAACCATGATCTCCGGCCAGCGAGGCGTCCTCCACCACCAGATCCCGGCCGGTGCCCGACGCCCGTAGCGACAGTGCCATGGGGCCGGTGTCCTCGCCGGCCCGGGGCGGCAGCTCGCGCAACCAGGGCTGCGGGTTCAGTTCCCCCGTGGCCGACAGATCCCATCGCAGCGAGGGTTGCCAGTCCAGATTGCCCTGTAGCGTGACGGATCCGGGTTCCGCGGACAGGGTGGCGCGGTCCAGTGTCAGACGCTCGGTTCCGCCCTGGAGGCTGGCGTCCAGGGACAGCGGTGCGGCCCGCTCCAGGTGCTCGCGAACCTCCGGGGACAGGGTGATTTCAGCGTCCAGCAATGCGGGTTCCAGATTTCGGGCCTGCAGCTGCACCTGCCATTGCAGTGTTTCCTTCCAGCTCAGGCCGCCGCTGGCAGTCAGCCGCCCGTGTTCGCTGTCAACTTCCGCACGGGAGACCCGCAGCTGTCCAAGATCGCCTTCGGCCACCACCCGCAGGGCCAGGGTGGGGTGGTCGGCAATGCGCAGTCCGTCCGTCTGCAGTTCCATGTACCAGGCTTGTGGATGGCCCCGGGTATGGAGTTCTCCCGGGCCCAGACTGGCCGGGCGTTGTTCCGGCAGGATCAGGGTGAGGCTTTCCCAGCGGTGGTGCAGGTCCACTGAAACCGGCTCTGCCACAAGACGGACCCTGCCATGACTGTGGATGCTGCGGGGTTCGTGGAGCCTGTGTTCCAGTTCCAGGTTTTCCAGATTGCCTCGCAGGCGGGCTTCACCCCGTCCCCGGGGGTGATCTTCTCCGAGCCACCGCGCTGCCTGCTCCGGCAGTGGCAATGCCCAGTCCAGCTGGAGGTCGGCGCGCCAGGGCATGGTCAGGCCCAGTTCACCGGTCAGCGCCAGCCGGTTGTCGTCCTGTTCCAGATGCAGGTGCTGCAGCTGGAGCCGGTCATGGCCCAGACTGCCCTGTAGCGCAACGCGATCCAGTGCCAGAGCTTCGGCGCCCGCCCGGTAAAGGCGGATGTCGCGGACCCGGGCTGCCGCTACGCTGACTCGCACCGGAGCATGAATATCGGGAAGCGCGGGCAGGGTGGGGAGTTCATCCGTGGCCGGAGCGGGCTCTTCGGCTTCCGGCAGATGAACCGCCAGGCCCTGTGCGTCCAGGTGCCGAAGGCCCAGAGTGCCCTGGAACAGGGCGGGCAGATTGAGCGCAACTTCCAGGCTTTCCAGTTCCACCCGGGTGTCGCCGTTACGATAACGCAGCTCGGCCAGTTTCACGCCTCGCAGCAGGGTGCCCTGGCGCAGTTCGCCGGTGAGCTCGCCGGGCACCAGCCCCATGCCGCGCTCGATCAGCTGCCGGCTGCCGGTTTCGGTCGCCAGCGCGAGCACGAGCAGGAGCACGCCCAGCACCAGAGCGCCGGCAAGAAAGGCGGGTATGTACCACAGTGCCTGACGCATCACAGATCCATTCCCATGCTGACATGAATCCGGAAGTCGTCGCGACGATCATCCGGGCGGGCCACATCCAGGCGGATCGGGCCGATGGGCGAGCGCCAGCGCACCCCGACGCCCACGCCCCAGGCGGGCTCGTATTCATCGTAGTCGTCGAAGGCGTTACCGCCGTCCACGAAGGCGGCCAGACTCCACTGCCGCAGGATCGGGTAATCGTACTCGAGGCTGCCAACCAGCAGGTGGCGTCCGCCGATCACGTTGCCGTCCTCATCCTCCGGGCCCAGTCGCTGATAACCATAGCCACGCACGCTATGATCGCCGCCGGCGAAGAAACGTACCGAGCTGGGAAGTTCCACGACTTCCTTCGCGGAGGTGGTGCCGAAATCCACCCGGGTGAGCACCCGGCCGGCCAGCAATGGCAGGATAACCTTTCCCTGGCCCCGAAACTGTCCGAAACGCACCGATGAGGCGAACTCGTCATGTGCGCCCCGGACCTTGCCACTGAGACGCCAGCCGCGCCTGGGGTAGACCGGGTCGTCGGAGCGTGAGCGGTTGAGTTCGACCCCCGGCATTACCAGATCGGTACGATCACGCTGTTCCGAGACGGTGAAGAATTCACGCTCGAATTCCAGTGACCGGGTCAGGATCCAGCCCGAATCCAGTTCCCGCATATGGGCCGCGCCCAGGCGGTAGCGCTTGCTCAGACTGGTGTCGGTTTCTTCGCGGCGGAAATCCGCGGAAAGGTTCACCCGTTCCCGTGCCGGGTCGGCCAGCGGGATCTCGTAATTGAACCCGATACCGGAGCGTACCGGAGAGGCTTCCATTTCCGCCCGGTAACGATGTCCGTGGCGGTTGAGCCGGCGGTTCTCGTAACCGAGCCGCAGGCGCGGGCCGATGTCGGTGGCAAAGCCCACGCCTGCAAGAAAGGAGTGTTTCAGACGCGGCGTGGCCGTCACCCTGATGGGCACGCGCAATTCCTCCGCCTCCTCGTGCCGGGCCTGAATGCGGACGTCACTGAAGTAGTTGCTGCCGCTCAGTGCCTGACGCAGGCCCAGCACCCTTCGGTGGTCGTATTTCTCACCGGTTTCAAAGCGTACGAAACGCTGGATCAGTTCTTCGCTGAGCACATCCTGTTCGAACGATACCGGGCCGAAGCGATACCGCGGGCCGCTTTCCAGGTGCAGATGCACATCGGCGGTGCCGGCCAGCACATCGATCTCCAGCCTGTGTTCAGTCAACCTGCTGTCAAAATAACCGCGCTCGTCAGCCTGCCGGACCAGCCTCCGGCGCAGCTGTTCGTAACGGTCATGACGGAGGGGCTCTCCGGTCTGCAGCGGAGGATCTTCCACAAGTTCGCGAAAAACGGGATCCGTTGCCGCTTCTCCGGAAATACGAACATGGATGTCGCGAAAGCGAACCGGCTCGCCGGGTTCCATATCGACGACAAGGGTCCAGCAATCGTTGTCCCATTCCATGGACAGCTCCAGCCGGGGCTGATAGTGCCCCATTGCCTGAAGCGCCCTTCTGGTATCCTGGCGCGCCTTGCGCATTACGGTCGCTTCGCGCCAGGCGGGGATCTCGCAGGACTCGAAATCAATGTTCAGGTGGGCGAGCACATTGTCCCGCAGCTCGCTGCTGCCTCCTTCCACGCGCACTCCGGGCGAGTCCGCCCGAGCCAGGGAGGCAACAAGAAGGCAGGAGACCAGCAGGGCCGGTTTCCGCGGAAGGGACCGCTTTTTGGCAAGAGAGAGCAGCATCCGGCTCCTGTCGGCCAGGGCCGCGGCAGCCTCGCCGCGGTGAAAGTGTCATTGTATCGGAGCCTGCATGGCGCAATCAGTTCAATCCCGGGTTTCTTTATACCTTCCTGTCTGCATGGCTGTAGTCATGACGACCGCGCGACCGTTGTCGGCGGGCAACGATGAATTCCTTCCGGTGCATGGGGCGTGAAGGGTGTCAGGCAGTCCGTTCAGGGTCGGCGGGCGGCGCCATAAAGCAGTTCACCGGCAAAGGCGGGGAGTTTCGGGTGACGCCAGCGGCGCACGCCTTCCAGGTCGAATCCGGCGGCCGCCAGGGTCTCTCCGGTGTGGCGGTTGAGCCGGCAGCCGCAGGCCAGGTGCTTCCAGGCCGGGTCCAGCACGTCCTGCACCCCCCGGGTAAAGCGCCGTTTGCTGGCCACATGTTCCATGACCAGCAGGGTGCCGCCGGGTTTGAGCACCCTGAACAGTTCCGCGGCGGCGCGCCCGGGCTGCGCAATGGTACAGAAGACCAGACAGGCCACGGCAGTGTCGAAATGCTCGTCGGGCCAGGGAAGCGTCTCGGCTTCCGCGGTGACAAGATGAAAGCGCTCAGTGTCCGGACGTGCCCGGGCGGTTTCCAGAGCATGCTCGAGCATGGCCGCGCTGGGCTCGAATCCGTGTACCTCGGTGGCGGTGTCGGGGTAGTAGGCCAGGTTCGCCCCGGTGCCTATGCCCGGCTCCAGTACCCGGCCCCGGGCACGCTGCATCAGTGCATGCCGGTCTTCGTCAAGCGGCCGGGTTGCCCAGTCGAGAACATGGGGAAATACATGATCGGCATACCAGGACATTGAAACGGATACCTGTTGATCTGGGCAGGGCGGCAAGCGCGTGGCTTCCCGCCCTGCATTGCCTGCCTACCAGTCGCGCTCGGGGAGCTTGTAGTCTTCCGGATTCTGCAGCATATCCATATTCAGCACCGGCGTGAGCACGTTGGTCAGATTGCGGTCGGTGGTCTCGGTGAAATTGCGCCGGTCACGCTCGAAGCGCCGGAAGCTGTCGTATTCCTCATTGAACAGCCGGACTTCCTGGAGCCGCTTGAAGGCGTACATGGTATCCAGCGCGTCCATGGAAAAGATGGGCCGAAAGCGTGTGGTGCTTTCCAGCAGCCGCAGCGCCTGGTCCAGCTCCCGTCGCCGGCTCATGTAGAGCAGGGCATTGGCATATTCGTACTTGAGAACGGGCACGTCTGGTGCTCCGGAAAAGGCCTTCTCAAAGGCCTCGTTGACCGTGGTGATGCGCGTGCCGTAGGTCAGGCGGCCGGTGCCGCGGCCGACACGGCGCATGATGCCCGCATCCACGCCGGCGAGAAAGGCGTTGGCCAGGGGGTGGTCAGGCATGATGTCGACGATTTCTTCGGCGGCGTCCTTGACCAGGGCGATATAGCCACGGTGAATCGCGATGGCGATGGGCGCTTCCTCGGCAATCCGGGCAATGGCGTAGGCATGACCCAGCAATACCAGTGCGGCGGTAGATCGGGCACGGGGGTCCGGATCGTCCTTCATTTCATGGATCAGTTCGAAATACTCGGTGACCTGGTTGGCGACGTCCTGGAGAAGCTGGTACTTGTCACTCTGTCTTTCCGCCAGATAGATCGCGTGCATGATCTGGCTGAGGTAGGCGGGCATCATGCCCAGCGGGCCGAGGTCCTTGCCCTGGTCCCGGGCCTGGCGGAAGTCGCCGCGCACGAACAGGCGCCAGATTTCGAGCACCGCCCGGCTGTATGCCTCGTATTCGCCTTCCTCGAACGCGTCCACACCCTCCATTGCTTCGGGATAGGCCGTCACCATGTATTCGACATAGTCCGCGTCGGGGTAGGGCGCCTGGATGCCCCGCATGATCTCGGGCCAGAGCTCTTCCATTTCCTCAACGGTGTAGTCGAAGGCGCTCTGGTTGAACGGAACCTCCGCCCAATCCAGCTCCAGGACACGTTCGTCCACGGGCAGGGGCTCCAGCTGGTGTTCGTCTTCCCAGAAATCCCGGCCGTCATCGTCAAGCAGTGCCTGTACGCCGGCTGGCGCGACCAGCAGCGTCAGCAGCAGGATTCCGGAGCGGCGGAAAAACAGGTATGGGCTCATTGCTGTCATGGCTCTCTTTTGTTGTGAGTATCGATTCGCTCAACAATGCCACGGACAGCGGGGTTTGAACAGTCCGGCTGGCTTTGCTCAGCAGCGTTTCAGCGCCTCCAGATAGGGGGCCGCCATGCGGTAGCGGCTCAGGAGGTCCGCCAGGGTGCGTCCCCGGGGGTCCCGGGCCTCGAGATTGCGGCCCTCTTCCCTGAAGAAGGCGAGGAAGCGCTCGAACTCCTCCACACGAAGACTCCGGTAGGCCCGCATCAGGACATGAAAGTCCGGATCCGCCCCCTCTTCAGGCTGGCTGTTGAGGAACGAGCGTACATGCTCATCGGTCAGGGGCTCGGGGAAGGCTTCCTGTTGTTCCTTGCTCAGGGACATGGGTTCTCCGGAACTGATGGGTCAGGGCGGCATTATAGGCAGGCTCATCCGGGCTTGCATCCTCGTATCTCCGCAGAGGGGTGTCGCCGCGTCCCGGTGCGCGAAGAATCCGGCACCCTGCCGGAATTCCGGGGTGCGGCCACGGCGGAATTCTCCGGCTGTTCAGCCGTCGCCCAGGGCCGCCCACTGGAAGGTGATACCGTGGCGGTTGAGCAGCCCGCCCATGGTGATCAGCACGCGCACCACGCTGACAAAGGGGTCGGGAATCATCAGGCGCAGCTGGCGGAATTCCTGCATCATCCGGTTGAGATTGTCCGCCAGGGTTTCTTCGGTCTCGCGGGCGCGGATCAGCATGGCCGAAAGCCTTTCCAGACGTTGCTCGTCCAGCCCGCCGAAGCCCGCCGCCTCGAACAGCGGCTGCAGGGGCGCATCGCCGCGGCCGAGCAGACGCAGCAGCAGGGCCGTGTAGTCGCGGCGCTGGGCATCGCTGATCTGCTGGATTGCGCCGAAGTCCAGCACGGCCAGGCTGTCGTCCGGCATGACAATGAAATTGCCCGGATGGGGGTCGGCATGGAAAAAGCCGAATTCCAGCACCTGTTGCAGGTAGCTGGACATGAGCCTTTCCAGCAGCGGCCGGGCTCGGTCCGGGTCGTCCTCGAGGAGCCTGGACAGGCTGATGCCCTCGATCCATTCGGTCACCAGGATGCGCCCGGCGCTGAGCTCGCGGTAGACCTTCGGAACATGGATGCCGGGCATGTGGGGCAGGGCGGCAAAACGCTCCATGTTGTCCGCCTCAAGGGAAAAATCCAGTTCATCTTCCGTGGTGCGGATCAGCTGCTCGACCACCTGACGCAGGTCCACCTCCCGCAGCATCGGCGCCAGCAGGCGCGCCAGGGCCCGCAGGGCTGCCGCGTCCTGGGAGAATTCCGCGCGCACCTGAGGCAACTGAAGCTTGACCGCCACTTCACCCCGGTCACGCAGGCAGCCGCGATGGACCTGGGCAATGGAGGCACAGGCCACGGGGATGATATTGAAGGCGCTGAAGTGATCCGCCCAGTCGCGACCCAGCAGCTCGGTCAGCCAGGGCTGTACGTCATCGAAGCGTGCCGGTGGTGCCTGGTCGCGTAGTGCGGTGAACGCCTCGATGTAGGGCGGGGGCAGCAGGTCGGGGCGGCAGCTGAGAAACTGGGCGAACTTGATCCAGGCGCCGCCGTTGTTCCGGAACAGTTCGGCCAGGGAAGCGGCGATGTCCCGGTGCATGGGAAGGCGCCGGTCTTCCTCGCTTTCACGCAGCAGTTCCCTGTGCCGCCACAGGGCCTGCTGGATTTCGCGCACCGTGCCCAGCACCCGTGCATAACGGCTGCGCGCGTTCCAGAGCAGCCGCGGTGTGCTGCGGACCTTGGGCTCGGCGTTCGACATCGGGCGTTCCGTTGACTGGCCTTGTAGGGCACCGGCTGGCGGTGCGTTTCGTGGAGGATTCCCCGTCCGGATGCGAAGATGGTACAGCAGAGCGAGGGGGGCGAACATGACCGCTGTGGCGGAGTATCTGGACAAGCTCTGGGAAACACTGTTTTCCCGGGGAACCGAAAGCCTGGTGGCACCCCGGGATATCCGGCGGCGGCATCTGGACCGCCGGGAAGTGCGTGCCGGGGAACTCCGCGAGACCGCCCGGGTACTGCGTGAGCTCCAGGGCCTGCTCGAGGGGCGCCTGCGCATCAATGATCGCGGGGAGTTGGTGGCCGCAGCGGACCCGGCGGAGTTTGAAGGCATTCGCACCAGTTCACTGATCGAGAAGCAGCAGGATGAAGGGCCGGTCTATGTGGTTCCGGATACGCCGGAACTGCTCGAGCAGGTCAGCAGGCAAGAGGCACTGCGCATTGCGCAGCGGGAGATGATCCTCCGGCATGTGGCCATCATGGCCGAGGAAGAGGGCGCCCGCCTGCCCGCCGACCGGCTGCGCCCGGAGCCCGTGGACGCGGACTGGCTGGTGCGCTGGCGCGAGGGCGCCGGCACGGCGGTGGCGATCGAACTCAGACGGCTGTGGGCGCGGATGCTCGCCGGCGAAGTGCTACGCCCCGGCACCTACTCGGTGCGGACCCTGGAGTTCCTGCGCGCGCTTTCCCGGGTGGACCGGGAGATGATCCGCCTGTGCAGCGGCTTCTGCTTTGACGGCTTCATTTACCGCAGCCCGGGCCGCTATTTCAGCGATCAGCTGCATCGGCCCATGTTCGAGGTGCTTGAGGAGCTGGGCCTGGTGCGTGGTGTCTACGGGCGCGCGGAGACCTGGTTGCTCACCTCCGCCACACGCGACCGTTTTCGCGTGATCCTGCCGTGCCACCAGCGCGCGATTTTCGTGGAAGGCGAGCAGGCGGAAGATGACATCCGTTTCCCGGTGTACCGTCTGACCCGTTTCGGTCGGGAGCTGTTTTCCCTTTTCCCGGGGCATGCGGACACCGCCTATCTGGCCGCGGTGGCCACGGAGTTCAAGAAGCGGGGTTTCCATGTGGAGCTCGGGGACTGGAGCATGCAGGGTGGGCAGGGGCTGTTCACCGAGCGCGTGGCACTGTAATCCGGGCTAACACGAACCCGGGCGAGCACGGAAGCCCGCGTCAGCCAATGCCGAGGGGAAGACGTTATGATTGACCGGGGCAGGGCACGGGCCCCGCCCCGGCACGGCCTCAGTTGGCCATGTCCTTCATCTTCTTCAGCGGCCGTACCTTCACCTGGGTGGAGGCGGGCTTGGCCTTGAGCATGGTCTCCTCGCCGGTAAAGGGATTGATTCCCTTGCGCGCCTTGCGTGCCGGCTTGTGCTTGGTGACCACCTTGAACATGCCCGGCATGGTGAAAGTGCCGGCGCCACGCTTCTTGAGGTGACCTTCCATCAGCACACTGAGCTCTTCGAAGACGGCGTTGACGTCCTTCTTGGTCAGTCCGGTGTTTTCGGCGATGGTGGAGGTGATCTGGGTCTTGCTCATCGGCTCGCTGATGGCTTTCACCTTACGCGCCGGGGCTGCAGCCTTCTTCGCTGCGGCTTTCTTGCGCGTTACGGCTTTCTTCGCGGTCTTCCTGGCGGCTTTTTTCTTCGCGGCCATGTAGTGATACCCCCTGTGCTGTTGATCCAGTCACGGGTTGCCCCGTGGCGTCGATGGTTCCGGCCAGGGCTGATGGCTGTCGGGCGCAACCCGGCGATTGCCTGGTCCGCACGAAAGCCCCCTGCCGGCTTCCGCGCCAGTTATAGGCCATGAATGGCAATACGACAAGTGATTTCAGCCCTTTTTTTCAGCGGTTTTTGCCGATTCCGCCTTTTGCGGTGCCGGTCCCCGGCTTCGCCATGGCTGCTTGCGCGGTGAGTCGTTATACTATGCCGCTTTCTGCAGCTCGGCCCGGCGCCAATGCGACGGCATGCCGGTGCAGCTCCCGGACGGATCGGACATTACATCATGCGAAGCCATTATTGCGGGGACCTGAGAACGGCCCACGACGGTGAAACCGTCAGACTCTGCGGCTGGGTGCATCGCCGCCGTGACCACGGCGGGGTCATCTTCCTGGACATGCGCGACCGCAATGGCCTGGTCCAGGTGGTCTTCGACCCGGATACGGAAAAGGCCTTTGAACTCGCCGACCGGGTGCGCAGTGAATATGTGCTGCGCATCGAGGGGCGTGTGCGCATGCGTGACGAATCCGTGCGTAACCCGCGCATGCCCACCGGCGATATCGAAGTGCTGGGCAAGGATCTGGAGATCCTCAACACGGCGGAGACGCCCCCGTTCGAGCTGGACGAGTATTCCGCCGCCGGCGAGGAAGTGCGCCTGCGCTACCGCTATCTGGACCTGCGCCGCCCGGAAGTGCTCGAGGCTTTCCGGCTGCGCGCCCGGCTGACCGCCGAGGTGCGCCGGTACCTGGAAGAGCAGGGATTCATGGACGTGGAGACCCCGGTGCTTACCCGAGCCACGCCGGAAGGCGCCCGGGATTATCTGGTTCCGAGCCGCACCCATCCGGGGGAATTCTTCGCGTTGCCGCAGTCGCCGCAGCTGTTCAAGCAGCTTTTGATGGTGGCCGGCTTCGACCGCTACTACCAGATTGCCAAGTGCTTCCGGGACGAGGACCTGCGCGCCGACCGCCAGCCGGAGTTCACCCAGATCGATCTGGAGGCCTCCTTTGTCACCGAGGACGACATCATGGCGGTCAGCGAAGGGCTGGTGCGCCATTTGTTCCGGACGCTGCTGGATGTGGAACTGCCCGAATTCCCGCGCATGAGCTGGCACGAGGCCATGCGGCGGTTCGGTTCCGACAAGCCGGACCTGCGCATTCCCCTGGAGCTGGTGGACATTGCCGACTTGCTTCAGGAGGTGGAATTCAAGGTCTTCGCCGGCCCGGCCAAGGACCCGGACGGACGGGTGGTGGCGCTTCATGTGCCCGGTGGCGGCGAACTCTCGCGCGGACGCATCGACGAGTACACGAAATTCGTCGGTATCTTCGGGGCGAAGGGCCTGGCCTATATCAAGGTCAATGACCCGGCACAGGGACGCGAGGGGCTGCAGTCGCCCATTCTGAAATTCCTGCCGGACGAGGCGATCACCGGCATTCTCGAGCGTACCGGCGCCGCGGCCGGCGACCTGATCTTTTTCGGCGCGGACAAGCGCACCGTGGTCAACGAGTCCATGGGGGCGCTGCGTAACCGCCTGGGCCATGATCTGGACAGGGTGAAGGGAGACTGGGCGCCGCTGTGGGTGGTGGATTTTCCCATGTTCGAGCGCGACGCGGATGGTTCCTGGCACTCGCTGCATCACCCCTTCACCCTGCCGGCCTGCTCGCCGGAGGCCCTGAGCGAGGATCCGGGCGGGGCGCTGTCGCGGGCCTATGACGTGGTGCTCAACGGCACCGAGCTGGGCGGCGGTTCCCTGCGTATTCATGATCCGGATACCCAGAGCGCGGTTTTCCGGGCACTGGGAATCGGCGAGGACGAGGCCCGGGAAAAGTTCGGTTTTCTCCTGGATGCACTGCGCTACGGCGCACCGCCCCATGGAGGCCTGGCCTTTGGGCTCGACCGGCTGGTGATGCTGATGAGCGGCTGTGATTCCATTCGTGACGTGATTCCGTTCCCCAAGACCCAGACCGCCGCCTGCCCCATGACCCATGCGCCCTCGGGGGTGGATGCCGCCACGCTCCGGGAGCTGGGCATCCAGGTGCGCAGGCCGGACGCGGACAACAGCTGAGAGGTATCCCATGGCAGGGCACAGCAAGTGGGCCAATATCAAGCACAAGAAGGCCGCCCAGGACGCCAAACGCGGAAAGATCTTCACCAAGCTCATTCGCGAGATCACCGTGGCCGCCCGCCTGGGCGGGCCGGATCCCGCGGACAACCCCCGTCTGCGCGCCGCCGTGGACAAGGCCCTGGGCAACAACATGCCCAAGGACACCATCGAGCGCGCCATCAAGCGTGGCGCCGGCGAGGACGAGGCGGATCGTCTCGAGGAGATGACCTACGAGGGCTATGGCCCCGGCGGGGTGGCGGTCATGGTCGAGACCATGACCGACAACGTGAACCGGACCGTCTCCGAGGTGCGCCACGGCTTCAGCAAGCACGGTGGCAATCTGGGTACCGACGGCTCGGTGGCCTACCTGTTCACCAAGCGCGGCGAGGTGCTCTTCGAGCCGGGCACGGACGAGGACCAGCTCATGGAGGCGGCGCTGGAGGCCGGTGCCGAGGACGTGGAGAGCCACGAGGACGGTTCCTTCCTGGTGATCACCGGCGCGGACAACCGGTTCGGGCAGGTGGTCGACGGTCTGCGCGAAGCCGGCCTGGAGCCCGCCGACGCGGAGGTGACCATGAGCCCTTCCGTGCGCGCGGAACTGGACGCCGATACCGCCGCCACGGTGGCGAAGCTGCTGGACCATCTCGAGGATCTGGACGATGTCCAGAACATCTATCACAACGCTTCCTTCCCGGAGGATTTCGACCCGCAGGGCGGCTGAGCCGGGGTGTACGCACCGGCCCGGGACATGCCTGCCCGCGGCGGTTGCATACTGTCCATATGTAGCGTATTACTTCGCCATGACACGTATTCTTGGCATTGACCCGGGCTCGCGCATTACCGGCTACGGGGTGGTGGAACAGGTCGGCGGCCGCTACCAGGTGGTCACTTCCGGCACCGTGGAGACCCGGGGCGCGGAGATGGCTCCGCGGCTGGGACAGATCTTCACCAGCCTGGCCGCGGTGGTGTCCCGGTGGGAGCCGGAGGAGGTGGCGGTGGAACAGGTCTTCATGTCCCGGAACGCGGATTCCGCGCTCAAGCTCGGCCAGGCCCGGGGCGCGGCCATTGCCGCCATTGTCAGTGCCGGCCTGCCGGTGTTCGAGTACAGTGCCCGCCAGGTCAAGCAGGCGATGGTGGGCCGGGGCGGAGCCGCCAAGGAACAGGTGGCGCGGATGGTCCAGTACCTGCTTTCCCTGGACGAGTTGCCGAAGGAAGACGCCGCCGATGCGCTGGGTGTGGCACTGTGCCATGGACACATGCGCCTCAGCATGGCCCGCATGGCCGGAGCCCGCTCGGTGCGGCGCGGGCGGGTGCGATGATCGGCCGGCTGCGTGGCACACTGCTGGAGAAGCGCCCGCCGGTGCTGCTTGTGGACGCCGGCGGAGTCGGCTATGAAGTGGAAGCGCCGATGACGGTCTTCTATGCACTGCCCGAACCGGGCGAGGAAATCACCCTGCACACCCATATGGTGGTCCGGGAGGACGCCCAGCTGCTCTATGGCTTTTCCGAACGCTTTGAACGCGAGCTGTTCCGCTCGCTGCTGCGGGTCAACGGGGTGGGCCCCAAGATGGCGCTGGCCATCCTGTCGGGCATCGAGGCCACCCGCCTGGTGGCCTGTATCCGGGAACAGGACAGTTCCGCCCTGGTGAAGATCCCCGGCGTGGGCCGCAAGACCGCCGAGCGGCTGGTGCTGGACATGAGCGACCGGCTGGACCGCCTGGAAGGGGTGCCGGCGACCGGTGCGACGGCGGCGCCGGTAGCCGCCGGGGCTGCCGGGGACGCGATGGCGGCCCTGGAGTCGCTGGGATACCGTAGCCGGGACGCGGAAAGGGCGCTTGCCGGGGTAGATGCGCAGGGGCTGAGCAGCGAGGAGCTGATCCGGCGCGCGCTGCAGTCGCTGGCGCGGTAGTATCCGGATGCGGCATGGTGGGTAGGGCGGGTGCGGCATGGTGAAAAATCACTCGGGTAGCGGGTTATGGACGCGGATCGCATCGTTTCGCCGTTGAGCGGCGATGACAATGAGGTGCAACTGGAGCAGGCCATCCGGCCGGCCAGCCTGGCCGACTATCGCGGCCAGCCGAAGGTCTGTGAGCGCCTGGAAATCTTCATCGATGCGGCCCGGCGTCGTGGCGAGGCTCTGGACCACACCCTGATCTTCGGCCCGCCGGGGCTGGGCAAGACCACCCTGGCCCATATCGTCGCCCGGGAGATGGGCACACAGCTGAAGACCACCTCCGGGCCGGTGCTGGAAAAGGCCGGAGACCTGGCCGCCATACTGACCAACCTGGAATCCGGTGACGTACTCTTCGTCGACGAGATCCACCGGCTCTCGCCGGTGGTCGAGGAGATCCTCTATCCGGCCATGGAGGACTACCAGCTCGACATCATGATCGGCGAGGGGCCGGCGGCCCGCTCCATCAAGATCGATCTGCCGCCCTTTACCCTGGTGGGCGCGACCACGCGGGCCGGCCTGCTGACTTCACCGCTGCGTGAGCGCTTCGGGATCGTGCAACGACTGGAGTTCTACGGCGAGGAGGACCTCACCGCCATCATCCTGCGCTCCTGCGGCATTCTCGAGGTGCCCGTGGAAGAGGACGGCGCCCGGGAAATGGCCCGCCGGGCCCGGGGCACGCCGCGGGTGGCCAACCGCCTGCTGCGGCGGGTGCGCGATTATGCCCAGGTCCGTGGAGACGGCCGGATTACCGGTGATATCGCCCGTGACGCGCTGGACATGCTGGAAGTGGACGCCCGGGGACTGGACGCCACCGACCGGCGGCTGCTGGGTATTCTCATGGAGCAGTTCGACGGCGGCCCGGTGGGCCTGGAGTCGCTGGCGGTCTCGCTCAACGAGGACGCGGGTACCCTGGAAGAAGTGGTCGAGCCCTACCTGATCCAGCAGGGCTTCATCCAGCGCACCGCCCGCGGGCGCATGGTCAGCCCCCGCACCTGGCGGCATTTCGGACTGCGTGCCCCCGGCGCCTCTGCCGGAGACCTTTTCGGCGAAGACGATTCTTCGTGATTCGTGCAATCTGTCATGGAACCGTATGAACACATCCGTATCCTCTCCCGGCTCCGGGGAATTTCGTCTGCCGGTTCGTGTCTACATTGAGGACACCGACGCAGGCGGCATTGTCTATTACGTGAATTACCTGAAGTTCATGGAGCGCGCACGCACCGAATTCCTGCGTGGCTTCGGCTATGAGCACTATGCCCTGGCCGGGGACAACTACCAGTTCGTGGTGCACTCCTGCGAGATCCGCTATCACAGCCCCGGCCGGATTGATGACCAGTTGGAGATTACCGCCGCGCTCTCCCGCGCGGGCCGTGCCGGGCTGGATTTTGTCCAGCGGGTGCTGCGTGGCGATGAACTGCTCTGCGAGGCCCGGATTCGGGTGGCCTGTGTGCAGGCCGACACGCTCCGTCCCTGTGCCATTCCCGCCGCGCTGCGCGCGGCGATCAACAAGGAGAACACCTGATGGTCGATGCCGAAGCCATGTCCCTATGGGCCCTGATCAGCACTGCCGGGCCCGTGGTACAGCTGGTGATGCTGTTGCTGGTCACGCTTTCCGTGCTTTCCTGGGTGGTGATCGTGATGCGCTACCGGCTGCTCAAGCGCGCCCAGCAAGGCAGTGAGGCGTTCGAGGAGCGGTTCTGGTCCGGCGAGGATCTGGCTTCGCTGTATCAGCAGGTCAAGAAGGATCCGGACCCGGATTCCGGCCCGGAGACCATCTTTCGCGCCGGCTTTCAGGAGTTCGTGCGGCTTTCCCGGGGCTCGCGCCATCCCTCGGCCATCATGGAAGGCAGTCAGCGGGCCATGCGGGTCGCACTCCAGCGCGAACAGGCCCGGCTGAACCTGCATCTGCCGTTTCTTGCCACGGTGGGCTCCACCAGCCCCTACATCGGCCTGTTCGGCACGGTATGGGGGATCATGAATTCGTTCCGCGCCCTGGCCAATGTCAGCCAGGCTTCGCTGGCGGTGGTGGCCCCCGGTATCGCCGAGGCGCTGATCGCCACCGCCATGGGGCTCTTCGCCGCGATCCCCGCCGTGGTGGCCTACAACCGTTACGCTTCCGCCGCGGACGTGCTGGTCGGCGAGAGTGAGATGTTCGCCGAGGAGTTTTCCTCGGTCCTCCACCGCGAGGCACATGGCCGGGAGGATTCGCAATGAGCATGAAGGTACGGGTTCCGCGCAAGATGATGTCGGAAATCAACGCCGTGCCCTATATCGACGTGATGCTGGTGTTGCTGGTGGTGTTCATGATCACCGCGCCCATGATGGTGCAGGGTATCGGCGTGGAGCTGCCGCGCGCCGGCGACGAGCCACTGGATGTTCGCGACCGCGAGCCGGTGATCATCAGCGTGGACCGCGAAGGGCGCTACTTCATCGATGTGGGCGAGAACAGGCAGGAGGCCAAGACCCTGGA
>SLJS01000208.1 GCA_007135015.1 Alcanivorax sp.
AGCTTGCGCACATGATCCCAGATGCCCACATAGGTGGCGGGACAGGAACGCGGTGTCTTGCCGATGGGAGTCTGGTCCACTTCCAGCACCCGCCCGAGATCCTGCCAGCCTTCGATCTCCATACAGCCCGTGGCCTTCGGCGGACGGCCCTTGCCGCGGCCTACCCGTTTCTTCAGGTTGTCGTGAAGCACGCCGCGCACCAGTGAGCTCTTGCCGGAGCCGGAAACGCCGGTGACACAGACCAGCCGGTTGAGCGGCAGCTTCAGGTTCAGATCGCGCAGGTTGTGAAGATGGGCGCCCTGCACCTGCAGCTGGGCATCGGCGCGGCCGGTGCGCCGGTTCTCCAGCAGCGGATGACGAATGGGATCGGCCAGGCAGCGCCCGGTGATGGAGGCACGGTTGCGCACCAACTGGCGCACCGTACCCTGGGCCACCACCTCGCCGCCGTCGACGCCGGCACCGGGGCCCAGATCGATGACATGCTCGGCACGGCGAATGGTGTCCTCGTCATGCTCGACCACCAGAATGGTGTTACCACGATTCTCCAGACGCCCCAGGGTGTCGAGCAGCATGCGGTTGTCCCGGGGATGAAGCCCGATGGTGGGCTCGTCCAGGATGTAGCACACGCCCTGGAGGCTGGAGCCGAGCTGCGCGGCAATGCGGATGCGCTGGGCCTCGCCGCCGGAAAGCGTGGGCGCGGCGCGGTCCAGGGTAAGATAGGACAGGCCCACCTGTCCGAGAAAATCCAGCCGGTTGCGGATCTCGGGCAGGATGTCCCGGGCAATGCCTTTTTCCCGTCCTGTAAGTTTCAGTTTGCCGAAAAGGCGCTCCGCCTGCTCGATGGTCAGGCCGGTGAAATCGGCAATGTTGCGATCACGATAGTAGATCGACAGCGCCACGGGATTGAGCCGATGGCCGTCACAGGCGCGGCAGGTGCGTGCCGGTTCTTCCAGCCATTCGCTTTCCTCTCCGGTCTGGTCCTCGTCAAAGCCGGCCATTTCCAGGCCGGTGCCGAAACAGACGCCGCACCAGCCGTGGCGGGAGTTATAGGAAAACAGCCGCGGGTCCGGCTCCGGAAAGCTCTGGCCGCACCCGGGGCAGGCGCGCTCGGTGGAAAAGATGGTTTCCGTGTTACCGGCCACCATCTTCATGTTGCCCTGCCCGAATTCCAGCGCCCGGTCCACGGCTGCGGCCAGCACGTCTTCCTGTTGTGCGGAGACTTTCAGGTCGGCTACCGGCAGATCAATGTCGTGTTCCTGATAGCGGTCCAGCCGTGGCCAATTATCCGTGGGCAGATAGTCGCCATCCACCCGCAGGAATGCATAGCCCTTGCGCCCCGCCCAGGTGGCCAGATCCGTGTAGTAGCCCTTGCGCGCCACCACCATGGGCGCAAGCAGTGTCACCTTGCGATTGCGTGCCTGCCTGAGTATGGCCGCGCGGATGGCTTCCGGCGTCTGCGCCTGGATCGGGGTCTCGCAATCCGGGCAGTACTGGGTGCCGAGCTTGACGAACAACAGCCGCAGAAAATGATAGAGCTCGGTCATGGTGGCCACGGTGGACTTGCGACCGCCACGGCTGGTGCGCTGTTCGATGGCCACGGTCGGCGGAATGCCGAAGACCGCGTCCACGTCCGGGCGGCTCGCCGGCTGCACGAACTGGCGCGCATAGGCATTGAGCGATTCCAGATAACGGCGCTGGCCTTCGCGGAAGACAATGTCGAAGGCCACGGTGCTCTTGCCCGAGCCGGACAGGCCGGTGATCACCGTCATGCGATTGCGCGGAATGCGCAGATCAATGTTCTTCAGATTGTGCTCGCGGGCATGGTGGATGGCGATGGCATTGTCGGGTTTTGCCGCACGTTTCTTCCGCTTTCCGGCGGGCACGGTGATCGCACCCTGCTGTGCCAGATGCTCGCGCAGGGCGAAGCCGGTATGACTGCCGTCCAGCTTCATGAGTTCGTCCGGTGTGCCGGCGGCCACCAGTTCGCCGCCACGGTCGCCGCCTTCCGGGCCCAGGTCCACCAGCCAGTCGGCGGCGGCCATCACGTCCGTGTTGTGTTCGATCACCACCAGCGAGTGCCCGGCACCCAGCAGACGCCGGAAGGCATCCAGCAACGTGGCCACGTCATCCATGTGCAGGCCGGTGGTGGGCTCGTCGAACAGGAACAGCAATCGCTGCTCCGCCCGGCCCTTCGAGGCCTTCGCCAGATGGCCCGCCAGCTTGACGCGCTGGGCCTCGCCACCGGAGAGGGTGGGTACCGGCTGGCCCAGGCTCATGTAGCCCAGCCCCACCGCCTGCAGAGGCTCCAGCGCGCGCAGCACGTCCGGATAATCGGCGAAGAATTCCACCGCCTCGGACACCGTCATCTCCAGCACGCCGGCAATGGAGCGCGGCCCGCTGTCGCAGCCCGCCGACGGCTGCAGGGTGACTTCCAGTAACTCCGGGCGATAGCGCCGTCCATCGCATTCACCACAGCGGAGATAGACATCGCTGAGAAACTGCATCTCCACATGCTCGAAACCGTTGCCGCCACACACCGGGCAGCGGCCGTTACCGGAATTGAAACTGAAGGTGCCGGCGGTGTACTTGCGCGCCTTCGATTCCGGCAGCGCGGCGAACACCTTGCGGATGGCCTCGAAGGCGCCCACATAGCTGGCCGGATTGGAACGCGTGGTGCGTCCGATGGCGGACTGATCGATCAGCACCACATCATCGACATGGCGGTGACCGGTGATGCGGCGATGCTCGCCCGGCACTTCACCCGGATTGCCCTTGAGCTCGCGCAGCGCGCGATAGAGCACGGTTTCCATGAGCGTGGACTTGCCCGAGCCGCTGACGCCGGTAAGCACTACCAGCCGTTCCAGCGGCAGGTCCACGTCGATATCGCGCAGGTTGTGGGCGCGGGCACCGCGTATGCCGATCCAGTGGCGCGGCGGCTCGTCCGTGCGCGCCGACGAGGGCCGCACCACCGTCTTTCGCCCGGAAAGATACTCCGCCGTGAGCGAGCGGCGCGAGCGCAGCAACTGTGCGGGCGTGCCCTGAAAGACAATCTCGCCGCCGCGCTCGCCGGGGCCCGGGCCCATGTCCAGGATGCGGTCGGCGGCCTGCATCACCTTCGGGTCATGCTCGACCACCAGCAGGGTGTTGCCGGCATCGCGCAGCCGGTGCATGACACCGGTGATGCGGTCCATGTCCCTGGGGTGCAGACCGATGCTGGGCTCGTCCAGCACGAACAGGGTATTGACCAGTGAGGTGCCCAGCGCCGTGGTGAGATTGATCCGTTGCACTTCGCCACCGGAAAGCGTACGCGACTGCCGGTCCAGGGTGAGATAGCCCAGTCCCACTTCCACCAGGTAATCCAGCCGGGTACGGATCTCGTCGAGCAGCAGGTCCGAGGCCTCGTCCAGCGGCGCCGGCAACTGTATGTCATGAAGGAAACGGCGCGTGCGCTCCAGCGGCAGGCCCATCAGGTCATGGAAATTGAGTCCGGGCTGGCCGCGCAACCGCTCCGCGCTGCCGGCGGCCTCCCGCGGCACGAAACGCTCCGCCGCCGGCAGCGCCGCGTCCGCCTCCGGGCTTTCACCGACGCGCCAGAGCAGTGCTTCCGGTTTCAGCCGTGCGCCCTGGCATGCCGGACAGCGGTCGTAGGAACGGTAGCGCGACAGCAGCACCCGGATGTGCATCTTGTAGGAGCGCGATTCGAGCCAGTCGAAAAAACCGCGCACGCCGTACCAGCCGTGTTGGTCTCCTTCCAGCACCCACTGGCGCTGTGCCCTTTTGAGTTTCTTCCAGGGCACATCCACCGGGATGCCCCGGCGACGGGCATGGCGCAGCAGATCCCGCTGACAGACCCGGTTGCTTTCCGTCTGCCAGGGCTTCACCGCACCCTCGCCCAGCGTCTTTGTCTCGTCCGGAATCACCAGTCGGTAATCGATACCCATGGTGCGACCGAAACCCCGGCAGGTCTCGCAGGCACCCATGGGCGAGTTGAACGAAAAGGTATTGGCAATGGGGTCGCTGTAGTCGCGGTCACATTCGGCGCAGTGCAGGGCACTGGAGAAACGCCAGTGCGCCTCGGGCTCGCGTTCGTCGTTCAGCGGCGAGATGATCACCCGGCCACGCCCCGCGCGCATGGCCGCCTCCAGCGACTCGATGATGCGCTCGCGACGCTCGGGTTCGAGCCGCACCCGGTCCTGGATCACGCGCAGGGTTGTCGAATCAATCCGTTCCACCCGGGTATAGCCCTGGCGCTCCAGTTCGGCCCGCATCTGCTGCTCATCGGCCCTTTCGCCGAAAGGCAGATCAAAGCTGACCAGCACCCGCTCGCCCGGCGCGCGCCCGAGCACATCATCGGCGATCTCCGCGGGTGTTTCCCGGCGCACCTCGGCACCACAGCCGCCGCAGAAGAGCCTGGCGGCCCGGGCAAAGAGCAGCTTCAGATGATCATTGAGTTCGGTCATGGTGCCCACGGTGGAACGGGAATTGCGCACCGGGTTGGTCTGGTCGATGGCGATGGCCGGGGGAATACCCTCCACCGCGTCCACCGCCGGGCGGTCCATGCGGTCGAGGAACTGCCGGGCGTAGGGCGAGAAGGTCTCCACATAGCGACGCTGGCCTTCGGCGTAGACGGTATCGAAGGCCAGCGAGGACTTGCCGGAACCGCTGGGGCCGGTGACCACGATCATCTCGCCGGCGGGCAGTTCCACATCCAGGTTCTTCAGGTTGTTCTGACGGGCGCCGCGCAGGCGGATTACATCATCAGGCATGAACGCAACCGATCCTTGCAGGGAAAGTCGACCCCGGCGGCACCGATCGCCGATACACCGGCGCCGCCGAAGCGGCGAGGATACCAGAATGCGCCCCTGCGGGGCGCAGTGGTCGGTGCTCGGTGGTCAGCGGTCAGAAGGGAAAGGAGCTTCACGGGCACGGCCTTGCTATTCGGCCCCCTCTTCCCTGGTGAGAGTGTCGCAAAAGGGTCGACTGGCACCTGTGGGAGCGCACCTTGGGGCGCGAAGAACCTGGCTCCGTGCCGGCATCCAGCGCCGTCGGCCTTTCTGGAGGGTCCCCTCTCCCCACCGTGAGGGTGTCGTA
>SLJS01000016.1 GCA_007135015.1 Alcanivorax sp.
GGAATACCCCGGCAGACCTCTGCCGGGGTATTCCTCCTCCTTCCACTTAAGGTTCCCCGGTCGGGCGCTTGCCCCGTGACGTAATGCAACCGGCGCAACAGGCCCTGCGCGGGCAATGGCTGTTATGCGCAACCGGATCGGGCATGAAACAATCCCCGACGTCAAGGCATCTCCATCAGGCCGGCACCGGCGGGTGCCCGGGAACCGGTTTCACACGGGAGGAATTTCATGAGCGAAAGCAGCTACATCCCACCACGGGTCTGGACGCCGGACAAGGAAAGCGGCGGCCGTTTCGCCGCCATCAATCGCCCGGAGGCCGGCCCCACCAACGAGAAGGAACTGCCGGTGGGGAAGCATCCGCTGCAGCTCTACTCCCTGGCCACGCCCAACGGGGTCAAGGTCACGGTCATGCTGGAAGAGCTGCTTGCACTGGGCCATGAGGGTGCCGAGTACGACGCCTGGCCGGTGAACATTCTCACCGGCGAGCAGTTCTCCACCGGCTTTGTGGCGGTGAATCCGAACTCGAAGATTCCGGCAATGATGGACTACAGCGGCAAGGAACCGCTGCGGGTATTCGAGTCCGGTGCCATCCTGATGCACCTGGCGGAGAAGTTCGGCGAATTCCTGCCCCCGAAGCCACCGGCACGCACCGAAACGCTCAACTGGCTATTCTGGCAGATGGGCTCTGCGCCCTTTGTGGGCGGCGGTTTCGGGCATTTCTTTGCCTATGCGCCGGAGCCCATGAAATACCCCATCGACCGCTTCACCATGGAAGTGAAACGCCAGCTCGATGTGCTCGACCGGCACCTGGCCGAACACCGCTATCTTGCCGGCGAGGACTACACCATTGCCGACATGGCCACCTGGCCCTGGTACGGGGAACTGGCCCGGGACCGGCTCTACGAGCGGGCCGGCGAATTCCTCCAGGTGCATGCCTATGAACACGTGCAGCGCTGGGCAGCGGAGATCGCCGAGCGCCCGGCGGTACAACGCGGGCGCAGGGTCAACCGGGTCTGGGGCGACCCGAAGAATCAGCTCCCCGAGCGTCACGATGCCGGGGACTTCGAGCCCTCCGGAAGCTGAAACCGCGGCATCTGCCCGTCGGCACCGGATGCCGCAATGCGTCCGGTCGACTCCAGACAGGCCAGCCGGGCCAGGATCTGTCCCGCCACCAGGGGGAACATGGGGCCGTCCACCGCCGGGCCACCGAATTTTTTCAGCAACGCATTCAGCGAAAGCGGGCCGTCGCCCAGCAGGTGCTCGATCCGGGCAAGACGCTGTTCATGGGTGTCGCGCAACTGATCGCAACGGGCACGGAATTCCCCGAAGGGATCACCGTGGGCCGGGAAAGCGCGGGTGACTTCGAGCTGGCGCAATCGCGCCAGGGATTCCAGGTATAGCGGCAGCGGGTTTTCGCTCTGGCGCCACCAGATGCCCACGTGAGTGACGATCTCCGGCAGAATCTGGTCACCGGTAATCACAAGCCCCTCTTCCGGCTGATGCAGCAGCAGGTTGCAGGGGGTGTGGCCGTAGCCGGCATGGAGCTGCCAGCGACGGCCGCCGATATCGAGTTCATCCCCCGGGGCGACGATCTGGATCTCCGAGTGAATCTGCGGACAGCCCCGGGCGAAGTGGTGATAGAAGCCCTGGCAGAGGCGGACCTTGTCTTCCTCAGCGCCCAGTGCGCTCATCCACTGTTCGATTTCCGCATCCCGCTTTGCGTCGTCCACCGCAAAATTCTCCAGTGCGCGCAGCTCCTCCCGGGCTATCAGAATCGGCGCGCCGGTCTCCCGCGCCAGCCAGGCAGCGGAACCGGCGTGATCCGGATGTGCATGGGTGAGAAAGATGCGGGTGATGCCGCCACCATAAAGTGGCGAGGCCATGAAGGCCTTCCACACCTCGCGGGTGGCTTCGGTGCGGGTGCCGCAGTCAACCACCACCCAGCCGTCGCCGTCGGCCAGCAGCCAGCTGTTGATATGGCCGGGGTCGGTGCGCATGGGCAGCGGCAGGCGCCGGATACCCGGCGCCACGGAAGTCGGTTCGGTCATGGGATTCGAATGGCCCTGGTGATGGTCAGTGGATCATTGCCCGGTGAGCGCGGCCGGACGGGGACCGGAGGAGACGATCTCCAGCACCCGCCAGTAGCCGGGCGGCGAGCTCACCGCGCCCCGCTGGCGCAGCATCCGGTGCATCGCCGGCAGCCGGTAGAACGGCACCGACGGCATTACATGATGCTCGATATGGTAATTCACCCGGAAGGGCGCGACGAACATGCGAGCGATGATACCAGCCCGGGTGGTGCGGGTGTTCTCGAACATGTCGGCGCTGCGGCTGGTGACCGCGTGCTCGGCAAGGGCACGAATGCGCAGGAACAACGGGTAGGGGATCAGATAAGCGGCCAGCCAGGCAAACCAGAGCAGGCCATGCCCCAGGGCAGCAAGCACCAGGGCAATAAGCGCATTGGTCATGATCGTCGGCGCCGCGTTCCTGGTGAAGGTGCCGGCGAAGTGCCACCAGCGCCGGCCCTCGCGCGGCAGCCAGGTCACGTCCGAGGCCACGGTCCATTTCATCAGCCCGGCGTTCATCAGAAAGAAGCCGAACAGGTACTTGAGCCCGGTGAGCCCGGACAGGTCCCGCAGGAACTTGCGCAGCAGCGACCGGCGGGTCGTCGGCAGGCCCTCCACCAGGGAAATGTCCGTGTCTTCCGCCGTGCCGGTTTTCGTGTGATGAATGAAGTGATGGGCCCGGTACTTCTCCAGATGCAGTCCGATGGGCCTCGCGCACAGCCAGTCCACCGGAGCGTCATTGAGCCGGGGCGTGCGAAACAGGGTCCTGTGGGTGGCCTCGTGGGTGAGAATGGCCAGCGCCAGCTGACGCCCGCCGAGCACCGCAACCCCCGCCGCCACCGCTGGCGCCGCAATGTACCAGGGCTGGGCCAGCCCCCAGCCAGTGAACGCCAGCGCGCCGGCGATGACCGCCCAGGTGGCGACAATGGCCCAGGCGCCTCGCAGGTCCGAGCGCTCGCGCAGGGCCCGGATTTCCTCCCGGGTGAAAAGATCGGTCAGCCTGCGCCGGGTCACCGGAGCGCTGTCGTGGACGGCGTCATTGTTCATGGGGCATGCTCGGGAATCATTACATCATTATGTAGGATATGTTTTATCACGTTATATTTCGCCCGGCAACTCGAGCCATCCGGAAGCGTTGCGGTAGAGCCGGGTCCAGATCTCGTGGCCTCGCCGGTCGTATTCCAACAGCACCTCGAAGAATGCCCGGCGTTCGTCCGCGTCGGTGAGTTCGGCGGGCAACAGGGGGTCGAAGACCATCTGCCGGATGGCCCGGTCACCGAGCAGGAAGGCCTCCCGCGCGGCCTCCTCCGGCTCCAGCCGGTGGGCGCGGGCGAGCCAGTCACTCAGCTCCCGGCGGACACGGCGGTAGTCGGCAACCAGCCGTTTGCTGTCCCAGAGGGTGCGGGCCCGGGCGGTGCGTTCGTCGTCCAGTTCGCGCATACCGAAGACCATGGCGTCGGCGTCCAGTCCGCGCTGGTGCAGGCGCTCGCGCACCGCCGCCACGCCGCCGCGCAGATTGTCCGGGCGCAGGTACAGGCCCCGCTCCAGCTCGCGGCAGCCGGTCCGTGCCAGCGCCCGTTCGCGCCGCCGCAGGGCCGCGCGGTCGCTGCGGCCCAGGTGCGCCACCTGTACCCCGACCCAGTGGCCCTTCCAGGCCTTCAGCTGCTTCAAGGCATGGCGCCAGCCGCGCACGTCCTCGGCCATTCGCCGGGCGTGGGGCGTGAGCTGATAGACGCCGCGCTCGCGGGCCTCGATCAGCCCCTCGGCGGCGAGCCGCCCCAGCGTCACCCGGGTACTGCTCTCGCTGACGCCGAACAGCCGACAGGCGCGCACCGCGTTGCCCGCTGTCAGCGGCCAGTCTGCCGCCGCCGCCAGCAGGTTCATAATCAGTCGCCTGGCACTGGGTTTCATCCGGTTTCCTTGCTGCCCGCCTCGGCCTGAATATTACCACCCTGAACAGCAATTTCTGGTTGCTGTTATATTCGATGGACCACCATCCCGGACAAGAGGGAAGAGCCATGACAGACCCGACCACCATGACCTATGAGGCAGACGGCCGCATTGCCCGCATCACCCTGAACCGCCCGGAGCGCGGCAATGGCATCACCATGGACATGCCCCGGGAGCTGGAAGCCTGCGTGGAGCGCGCCAATCTGGACCCGAATATCCATGTGATCGCCCTGGCCGGCAACGGCACCGGCTTCTGCGGCGGCTATGATCTGGTCGACAGCGCCGAGGGCCAGCTCGGCGGCGAGGCCGACGAGCACCGCCCCGCCGGCTCGCCGCTCGACCCCATGGTGCAGATGAAAAACCACATGCCGGACACCAACTGGGACCCCACCATCGACTACGCCATGATGGGGCGCAACGTGAAGCGCTTCATGAGTCTGTTCCACGGGGAGAAGCCGGTGGTGTGCAAGGTGCACGGCTTCTGCGTGGCCGGCGGTACCGACATGGCGCTTTGTTCGGACCTGCTGGTGATCGCCGACGACGCCAAGATCGGCTATCCGCCGGCCCGCGTCTGGGGTTCGCCCACCACCAGCATGTGGGTCTACCGGCTGGGCCTGCAAAAGGCCAAGCGCCTGCTGTTCACCGGCGACTGCCTCAACGGCCGCGAAGCGGTGGAATGGGGCCTGGCCATCGAGTCCGCGCCGGCGGAAGAGCTTGATGAACGCTTCGAGGCCCTGCTGGCGCGTATTGCGAAGATGCCGATCAATCAGCTGATCATGATGAAGATGCTCACCAACCAGACCCTGCACAACCAGGGCCTGGCCACCACCCAGATGCTGGGCACGCTCTTCGACGGCATTACCCGCCACACGGAGGAAGGCCACGACTTCCAGCAGCGGGCAATGAAGGAAGGCTTCCGCGAGGCAGTACGCCAGCGCGACGAGCCGTTTGGGGATGCCGGGAGGAAGACGTTCAGGGGGTAGCACGGGCGTCGGATGTGCTGGAGTTTTTCACCTCAATCGCAAAGGCGTTCAGGATGCGCGGGCGGCCCGTCCGCCAGCAAAACCGGGCA
>SLJS01000210.1 GCA_007135015.1 Alcanivorax sp.
TTCTCCAGGCGGCTGAAGTCCCCGCCGTAGGTATGCATGTGATCCGCATCGATGTTGGTCACCACCGCGGTCATCGGCTGCAAATGAAGAAAAGACGCATCGGACTCGTCCGCTTCCGCCACCAGGTAACGGCTCTGGCCGAGCCGTGCGTTGGTGCCGGCACTGGTCAGCCTGCCGCCGATAACAAAGGTCGGGTCCATGCCCGCTGCAGCGAGAATGGCCGCCGCCATGGAAGTGGTCGTGGTCTTGCCATGGGTGCCGGCCACACCGATGCCGTGGCGAAAGCGCATCAGCTCGGCGAGCATTTCCGCGCGCGGCACCACGGGAATGCGCCGCTCGTGGGCGGCAATCACTTCCGGGTTGTCTTCCCCCACCGCACTGGATGTGACCACGGCGTTTGCTTCACCCAGGTTGCCGGCGTCATGACCGATCTCCACGCGCACGCCCAGCTCGCGCAGACGGGTCACCACCGGTGACTCGCGCAGGTCGGAACCGCTGATTTCATAGCCCTGGTTGCACAGCACCTCGGCAATGCCGCACATGCCGGCGCCGCCGACACCGACGAAGTGAATCCGGTGAATGCGTCGCATTTCAGGCACTACATGAATGGCTCCATTGTCAGCCATGAGCCACCTCCTCACATACGTCCGCCACCCGCGCCGCACTGTCGAAGACCGCGAGTTCACGCGCGCGGGTGGCCATCGCGGCCAGATCCTCCCGCCGGCGCAATCCCTCCAGCGCGCGGGCCAGCCCCTGTTCATTCAGCTCACTCTGCGGCAACAGTCGGGCTCCGCCGCGCTCGGCCAGCCAGGTGGCGTTGAGCCGCTGATGGTCGTCCACCGCCGTGGGCAGGGGCACGAACACCGCCGCCACGCCGGCAACGGCCACTTCCGCCACGGTCAGGGCGCCGGCGCGACAGATGACAAGATCCGCCTGACCATAGGCACCGGCCATGTCCTCGATGAACTCGCTGGCGGTGACCTGGCGTCCCGCATCTCGCCAGGCGGATTCCGCCTCGGCGCAACGCCCCTCGCCCGCCTGATGATGAATGTCCAGTTCCCGGTCGCCGAATACGGCGGCCAGTGCCACGGGCAGATCCCGGTTCAGTGCTCGTGCGCCCTGACTGCCTCCGAGAATCTGGATCCGCAGCGGACCCCGGCGACCTTCGTAGCGCTGGCGCGGAGGCTCCAGTGCCGCGATCTCCGCGCGCACCGGATTGCCCACCGCCCGGCCCCGGCCGCCGAAGGCACCGTCGAAACCCTCCAGCACCACCCGGGCCAGACGCGCCAGAAGCCGGTTGGTCAGCCCGGGTACCGCGTTCTGTTCATGGACCACCAGCGGCACGCCGCACAACCGGGTGGCCACCCCACCGGGTCCGCTGGCAAAACCGCCAAAACCCAGGGTGATCGCCGGCCGCAGCCGGCGGACAATCCGCACCGCGGTGCACACCGCCACCAGCAACATCCAGGGCAGCGTCACCAGTCTTGCGATTCCACTGCGCCGGACACCCTGCACCCGCAGACGGTGGAGCGAATAGCCGGAGGCCGGCACCAGTCGATTCTCGATACCTGCCTCCGAGCCCAGCCAGTGGACCTCATGGCCACGGCCGCGCAATTCCTCGGCCACCGCGAGCGCCGGGAACACATGCCCGCCGGTACCCCCTGCCATGACCAGTACACGCATGCTCATGAGCGCCCCCCCTTCTCCGGGTTCCGTGCCCGAAGCTCCGCTGCGGCGCGCAACACCAGCGCGACCATGACCACCGACACCAGCAGACTTGTCCCTCCGTAACTGAGGAAAGGCAGTGTGAGGCCCTTGGTCGGCAGCAGTCCCATGTTTACCGAAAGATTGATCACCACCTGGGCGGTGAAGAGCAGGCCTATGCCATGAACCAGAAAGGCATGAAACAGCATGCGATGGCGCTCGAGCCGGCCACCCAGAAGAAATATCCGTGCGCAGAAGAACATGAACCCGGCCAGCAGAAGCAGGTTGCCGAACAGGCCCAGCTCCTCGGCCAGCACCGCATACACGAAGTCGGTATGCGCTTCCGGAAGATAAAAGAGCTTCTGCACACTGTTGCCCAGTCCCACACCGAACCATTCACCACGCCCGAACGCGATCAGGCTCTGGGTGAGTTGATAGCCGGCACCGAACGGGTCCGCCCAGGGATCCGTGAAGGACATCAGCCGCGCCACCCGGTAGGGCTGGGCGAATGCCAGCAATGCGGCCACACCGGAGAGCACCAGCGCAACCAGCAGGAAGCGCCTGGTGGGCACGCCCGCGAGAAACAGCATGCCGAGGGTGGTCACCCCGAAAACCACCACCGCGCCGAAGTCCGGCTCCATCATCAGCAGCAGGGCCAGCAGCATCAGCACCGAGAAGGGCATCAGAAATGCCTGCCAGTTCTGCCGGAGCATGGCGTGATGGCTGCTGATGTAGCCGGCCAGGTAGACCACGAAACAGAGTTTGGCAATCTCCGAGGGCTGCACCGTAAGGCCACCCAGGCTGATCCAGCGAAGCGCACCCTTGACCTCCCGGCCAAGCCCGGGAATGAATACCAGCGCCAGCAGCACAATGGCGGCCGGCAGGGCCAGAAAACGCATTCGCTCCAGCCATTCCAGTGAAACGGTCCAGTACACCAGCGAGGCCGTGATCAGGCCCAGCGCCAGGTATGACAGATGCCGCCAGACATAGAAGAAGGGCTCGCCCATACGCGTTTCGGCGATCTGCACCGACGCGGACGCGACCATCACCACGCCCACCAGCACAAGCAACAGCGCCGACCAGAAAAGCGGCTGGTCCAGCCGGGTCCAGGCCTGTTTCATCAGGGGCCAGTCAGCGTGCATCGTGCACCTCCCGGACCTGACGTATGAAATCCTCGCCCCGGGCCACGTAGCCGGAGTACATGTCGAAGCTGGCACAGGCCGGCGAGAGCAATACCGCATCCCCGGGCTCGGCCACGTCGTCGGCACGGCGCACGGCGGCGGCCATGTCTTCCTCGATGAACACCGGCACGACTTCCAGTACCGCCGCGATGCGCTCGGCATCCTCGCCAATCAGCACGGCGGCGCGTACCTGCCCGCGAGCGGCTTGCGCCAGGGCGCCGAAATCCTGATCCTTCGCCTGGCCGCCGGCGATCAGCACCACCTTTCCCTCGATCACGTCACCAATGCCCGACAGTGCGGCCAGGGTGGCGCCCAGGTTGGTGCCCTTGGAGTCGTTGAACCACTGCACGCCATCGCGCTCGGCAACCCGCTGACAGCGGTGCGGCAGTCCGGAGAACCTGCATGCGACCTCGAGCACCGTGGCCCGGGGCAACTCCAGCGCCTCGGCCAGCGCCAGCACGGCAAGCACGTTGAGAGCATTGTGGTGCCCGGGAAGCGCCAGCTCCGCCGAATGAAGCAGGAACTCGCCACGGGCATAAAGATTTCCGGTGGCGACATCCAGGCGATAGTCCGACTGCTCATGCATGCCGAAGGTGATTTCTCGGGATACGGGATGCTGGGGCCGGGTGGCTTCCTGGTCCCGGTTCCAGACCGCGGTCTGGCAGTCGTCGTAGATACGCTGCTTGGCGGCAATGTAATCGGCCACGCTCTGGTAACGGTCCAGATGGTCCTGGGAAACATTCAGTACCGTGGCCACTGAAGCATCCAGACTCCAGGTGGTTTCAAGCTGGAAACTGGACAGCTCCATCACATACAGCCGCGCATCCGCTTCCAGCAGGTCCAGCGCCGGCGTGCCCAGGTTGCCCCCGGTCAGTGCGCGCACTCCGGCGGCATGAAGTGCTTCGCCGAGCAGTGTGGTCACCGTGCTCTTGGCGTTGGAGCCGGTAATGGCCACCACCGGTGCACGGACCGCCCGGGCAAAGAGTTCCACATCGCCGATCACTTCCTTGCCCGCGGCCATCTGGCGCGCGATCTCCGGAGTGGATACCGCCACACCGGGGCTGACGACCAGCCGCCTTGCCTGCTCCAGCCAGTCCTCGCGCCAGCCTCCGGTATGCAGGGCAACGTCGGGATACTGTTCACGGAATTCCTCGATGCCCGGCGGCCGGGCACGGGTGTCCAGGGCGCGCAGGGGCATGCCCTGTGCGGCCAGATAGCGCACACAGGATTTTCCTGTTATGCCCAGACCGATCACCAGATCAAAGTCTTCATCTGCCATGCGCGCCTCAGCGTATCTTCAGGGTCGCAAGACCCACGAGAACAAGAATCACCGTGATTACCCAGAACCGGACAATGATCTTGGGCTCCGGCCAGCCCTTGAGTTCGAAATGATGATGGATCGGCGCCATCTGGAAGATGCGACGCCCGGTCATCTTGTAGTAGCCCACCTGCATCATCACCGACACGGTTTCCATCACGAACACCCCGCCCATGATGAACAGCACCACCTCCTGGCGTACGATCACCGCCATCACACCCAGCACCGCACCCAGCGCCAGTGCGCCCACATCTCCCATGAACACCTGGGCGGGATAGGCGTTGAACCAGAGAAAACCGAGGCCGGCGCCGCAAAGCGCCGCGGAGATCACCGCCAGCTCTCCGCTGCCGGCGATATAGGGAAAGTGCAGATAGTCGGCGAATTCGGCATGCCCGCTCACGTAGGCGAACACACCCAGTCCGGCGGCCACCAGTACCGCCGGCATGATCGCCAGGCCGTCCAGCCCGTCGGTAAGGTTCACCGCATTGCTGGTGCCGTTGATCACGAAATAGGCGAGCACCAGATAGAAGAGCCCCAGGTTGATGGCCACTTCCTTGAAGAAGGGCACGATCAGCTGGGTTTCCGCCGGCGACTGGGCAGTGAAGTAGAGCACGCCGGCGGCGCCGAGCGCGCCCACGGACTGCCACAGGTACTTCCATTTTGCCGGCAGCCCCCGCGGGTTCTTGTGCACAACCTTGCGCCAGTCATCCACCCACCCGACCGCGCCGAAGACTACCAGTACGCCGAGCGTCACCCACACGAAGCGGTTGGACATATCCGCCCAGAGAAGCGTGGACAGGGCAATGGCGACCAGTATCAGCGCACCCCCCATGGTCGGCGTGCCCGCCTTGGTCAGGTGGCTCTGGGGGCCGTCGTCACGAATCGCCTGGCCCACCTGGTACTGTTCCAGCTTGCGGATCATGACGGGCCCGACAATGAAGGAAATCAGCAGGGCCGTCAGACCACTGAGGATCGCCCGCAGGGTGATGAATTCCACCACCAGAAAACCGGAATGGAACTGGGCGAGTTGTTGCGCCAGCCAGAGCAGCATCAGTGTTCCCCTCCCATCGCGCGCAGCCCCTCGACCACCCGGTCCATGCGGGTGGTGCGCGAGCCCTTGACGAGCACGGTTCCGCCCGCTTCGAGCACGGGCCACGCCTCACGCACCGCCTCGTCGTGATCCGCCAGCGCTCGCGCGCCCGCCCCGAAGCCCTTCGCCGCCTGAGCCGCCTCCGCGGCCACCGTTATCAGTTGTTCGATTCCCGCCTGCCTGGCTTCCCGTCCCAGACTTTCATGCAGCGCCGGGGACTCGGCGCCCAGCTCCGCCATGGCACCCAGCACCAGGGCACGGGGAGCGGGCATGCCTGCCAGCACCTCGATGGCCGCGCGTACCGAGCCGGGGCTGGCGTTGTAGCTGTCGTCGAGAAGAATGCCCGCGCCACAGGCGTCACGATGAATGCGGCCAGGCACCGACTTCAGCCCTGCCAGTCGTTCCAGCGCCGGCTCCAGGGGCAGGCCCAGTGCCTGGATCGCGCCCAGTGCCATCAATGCGTTGGACACCTGATGACGCCCGGGAAGCGGCAGACGCACGGCCCGCTCCAGTTCCCCCGCCACCAGCACAAACCGCACTCCGTCACCCTCGGCAACGATATCCCGCGCAACCAGATCCCGGGGGCCATCCAGGCCGACCCGAACGAGATGCAGCCCCCTCTTTTCGGCACGCTCTACGAAAAAGTCCGCCCAGTCATCATCCATGTTGATGACTGCCGTGCCGCCCTCCGGCACACCGCGAAAGATTTCCGACTTGGCCTCGGCAATGCCCCGCATGGAACCGAAACCCTCCAGATGCGCCCCACCCACATTGGTCACCATCGCCACCCGTGGCTGCACGAGTGTCGTGGTCCAGCCGATCTCACCCGGCGCATTGGCGCCAAGCTCGATCACCGCGTAGCGGTGTTCGGCACCGGCCCGCAACAGGGTCAGCGGCACGCCGATATCGTTGTTCAGGTTGCCGTGCGTGGCCAGCACTTCCCCGCCCAGCATCTGCGCGAGCATTTCCTTGACCGTGGTCTTGCCGGCACTGCCCGTCACCGCTATGGACGGAAGACTGAACTGCATGAACCAGCCAGCGGCCAGCAGTCCCAGCGCCCGGCGTCCATCGGTCACGCGCACATAACCGGGAAAGGCATCGGTGTCGCGCTCGGTGATCGCCGCTGCCGCGCCCTGCCGGGCGGCGTCTTCCAGAAAGTCATTGCCGTCGAAGTTGTCACCGCGCAGGGCCACAAAAAGATTGCCCAGTTCGATCTGGCGGGTATCGGTGGAAACCCCGAGAAATTCCACATCGCGGCCCATCAGCTCACCGGAGGTCCATTGCGCTGCCATCGAAAGTTTCACAGGCCCTCCCCGTGCCGTCTGCGCAGGGCATCGCTGGCCAGCTGGCGGTCATCCATGGGATGCCGCACGCCGTTGATCTCCTGCCAGGTCTCATGTCCCTTGCCCGCTATCAGCACCACATCCTCTTCGCCTGCGGCGGTGATGGCCGCCTCCACCGCCGCCGCACGGTCCTCGACCCGCCGCGCCTGTTGCGGATGCGCAAGACCCTGCCACATGTCGTCGATGATCCCGGCCGGCGACTCGCTGCGCGGATTGTCCGAAGTCAGTACCACGCAATCGGCGAAGCGCTCCGCCGCGGCGGCCATCTGCGGACGCTTGCCGGCATCCCGGTCACCGCCGCAACCGACGACACACCAGAGACGTCCGCTGAAATGCGCGCGCACCGCCTGCAGGGCCTGTTCGAGCGCATCCGGTGTATGGGCATAGTCCACCAGTACACGCGGGCCCGGCTGCGCCCCGACCGGCTCCATCCGCCCGGGCACCGGAGTGATGGCCTGCAGGGCCGGGCCCATGTCCTCCGCCCGGGTGCCGCAGCCTTGCAGCACCGCGGCCACGGCCAGCAGGTTCTGCAGGTTGAAACGCCCATAGAGTGTCGTCGACAGGGAAAGGTTCCGCCCCTTGATGCACAGCGTGCAGTCCAGGCCCGAAGGCCGCGCACGGAAGTCGGTGCAGCGCACATCAGCCTGTTCGCTGGAGCCGAATGTCAGACAGCGCACTCCCTGCGGCAGCTGCCCGATCAGCTGCCGGCCCGCCGGGTCGTCTGCATTGATCACCGCCAGCTCCAGGCCCTCTGCCTGGAACAGCGACGCCTTGGCCTCGAAGTAGGCCTCCATGCTTTCGTGATAATCGAGATGATCCCGGCTGAGATTGGTGAATACCGCAACGGCCACGGGCACCGCCTGGAGGCGCTGCTGACTCAACGCATGAGATGACACCTCCATGACCACCGCCCGGGCTCCGGCGTCGCGAAAGCGTGCCAGCCCGGCGTGGAGCGTCAGCGGGTCCGGCGTGGTGTGGACGGTGGACTGCCATTCATCACGGAACGACATCCCCAGGGTACCGACAAGCCCGCAGGACAGGCCGGCGGCCTCGAGGGCTTCGCGCAGGAACCAGGCGGTACTGGTCTTGCCATTGGTGCCGGTGATTCCGAACACCCGCAACGCCCGCGCCGGCTCCCCATGCAGCCGGGCCGCCAGGTATCCCAGCTCACGGGAAAGCCGCGGCACGCCGATTACCGGAACATCGCGCCGCAGTGTGACTTCCGCCCTGTCCTGTTCCGCCAGCACCATGGCCGCGCCCGAGGCAATGGCCTGGTCAATATAGTCGCGACCGTCGGCTTCGTTTCCTGGAATTGCCACAAAGGTTTCACCGGGCTTCAGCCGCCTGCTGTCGAGCGTGAGCGCCGAAACATTGCGGCGTGCAAGCTCAGCGGGAAAATGCTGTTCCGGCAGGAGACCGGCAAGGGATGGACTCATGACGACCCTCCTCCGTTGCCGCTTCCCGCCCAGACGCCCGGTTCACGCCGGGGTTCCACGTTCAGGGTTCGCAACACCCCGGTCATTACCCGGGAGAACACCGGCGCGGCCACCTGACCGCCGAAAAACTCGTCGCCACCCGGATCATCCACCGTCACCACGGTTACGTAGCGGGGATTGTCCGCCGGCGCCATGCCCGCGAAGATGGCCACATAGCGGTCCTTCGCATAACCCTGGCGGGTCATCCTGCGCACCGTTCCGGTCTTGCCCGCCACCCGGTAGCCGGGCACGCGCGCACGCCGGGCCGTGCCCTGCTCGCCCACCACCGCTTCCATCATGTCCACCAGGGATCTCGCAATATCCGGGCTGATCACCTGCTCGCCGACGGGCGCCTGCTCCAGCCGCTCCAGCGAAAGCGGCAGGCGCTGCCCGTCATTGGCCAGCACCGCGTAGGCGCGGGCCAGTTGCACGGCGGTCACGGAAACGCCGTATCCGTAGGAAAGCGTTGCCTGTTCCGCCTTGTTCCAGCGCGCCCGGATGGGCAGCAATCCGGCACTCTCGCCGGGAAAGCCCAGGCCGGTGGCAAAGCCGAATCCGAATCGCTCCAGAAAGCCCGGCAGCACCTGCTCATCCATCTGCATGGCCACCTTCACGGTGCCCACATTGGAGGACCTGGAGATTACCCCGGCTATATCGAGCCGCCCGTAGTCGCGATGATCGCGGATGGTATTGCGCCCCACGCGCAGGGTTCCGGGCGCTGTATCAACCATGGTATCGGGCCGCACCAGGCCCGTTTCCAGGGCCGCGCCGATGGTGATGGGCTTGACCGTGGAACCGGGCTCGAACACGTCGGTGGCCGCACGGTTGCGCAGGGCACCGGTGCGAATGCCGGCGCGATTGTTGGGATTGAAGCCGGGCTGATTCGCCATCGCCAGCACCTCGCCGGTGCGGGCATCCAGCACCACCACGCTGCCCCCGGCTGCATCATGCTCGTCCACCGCCGCCAGCAGCTCCCGGTAGGCCAGATACTGCAGCCGCAGGTCCAGGCTCAGGGCCACATCCTGGCCAGGGCGGGCCTGCTCGAGCACTTCGATATCCTGGATGACCCGGCCGCGCAGATCCCGGACCACCCGCTTGCGGCCGGTCTGCCCGGCAAGCCGCGACTCCATGGCGAGCTCCACGCCCTCCTGGCCACGGTCATCGATATTCGTGAAACCGACCACATGGCTGGCGACTTCACCGGCTGGATAGTAGCGACGGTACTCTTCAAGCTCATAGATGCCGGGTATGTTCTGTTCGAGCACGGCGCGCGCCTGCTCCGGGGCCAGGTGCCTTGCCAGATAGACAAACTCGCGGCCTTCGCCGCGCTCCACCCTGCGCGCCAGCTCCCGGTGATCCAGGACCGGGTTGCCTTCGAGCCTCGACCAGGTCTCCCGTGCCTCCATCAGCTCCCGCGGATTTGCCCAGAGCGTGGCCACCGGTGTACTCACGGCCAGGGGCCGGCCGTCACGATCGGTGACCACACCCCGGTGCGCGGGCAGTGGTTCAATACGCAGGTTGCGCAGCTCACCCTGACGGGAAAGGAAGTCGCTCTGCACCAGATGCAGATCCAGCGACCGCCATATCAGCAGCAGCGCACAGAAAAGCCACAGCCCCAGCATGACCCATAGCCTCAGGGGGCTGTATTCCTGTCTGTCCGCAGCGGTTCTGCTCATGGCCGCACCACCCTTTTTTCCTCCGCCCGGGGAAGCCGCATGTCGAGCTCCTCGCGGGCCAGCCGCTCCACCCGCGGATAGCCGCCCCAGGTGCTCTGTTCCAGCTGCAGCTGGCCCCACTCCATGTGCAGACGGTCCTGCTCCGAGAGCAACTGCTGTTGCTGGCCGGTCAAGCCCCGGCTCTGGTGTACGCTCCAGGAGACCCCCAGCGCGGAAGCCACCACCAGCACCAGCAGCAACATCAGCTGCAGTGTCTGTTTCATCACGCCCGCCCCTTCCATCAGGCCGCTACCTTTTCGGCCATGCGAAGCACGGCGCTGCGGGCCCGCGGGTTGGCGGCGACTTCGTCGGGGCCTGCATGGCGGGGCTTCGCCGGCGGCGCAAGACGCACCGGCGGCTCATTCTGCGCCGGCAGACCCCCGCGTCCCCGGGGCGCGCGACCGCTGTGTTCACGGATGAAGTGCTTCACGATCCGGTCCTCCAGGGAATGAAAGCTGATCACCACCAGCCGGCCTCCGGGCGCGAGCCATTCAAGCGCCTGGTTCAGAATGTGCTCCAGTGCCTCCAGTTCCCGGTTGAGATAGATGCGCAGCGCCTGAAAACTGCGTGTGGCCGGATGCCGGCCCGGCGAACCGGTACCCCGCACCCCGGCAATCAGTTCGGCCAGCTCGCCGGTGCGAGCAAGCGGATGCTCGCGCCGGCGCTCGCAGATGCGCCGGGCGATCTGCCGTGAACGCCGCTCCTCGCCGTAGTGGTAGAGCACATCGGCAATCTCCTTCTCCGGCGCCCGTGCGAGCCACTCGGCGGCACTCTCGCCCTGCGAGGGATCCATCCGCATGTCCAGGGGGCCGTCATTGCGGAAGCTGAAGCCACGGTCCGGGTCTTCCAGCTGGGGCGAGGAAACCCCGAGATCCAGCAACAGCCCGTTGAGTTCACGGCCCGACTCCGGAACCACCCGGTCCAGGCAATCGAAGCGCCCGGCGACCATGCGAAACCGGGGATCCTCCCCGGCAAGCTCCCGTCCGGCGCTCACCGCTTCCGGGTCCCGGTCGACACCCACCAGCAGGGCGCGCGGGCCCAGATGTTCCAGCAGTGCCCGGCTGTGGCCGCCGCGCCCGAAGGTGCCATCCACATAAAAACCGTTATCGTCCGTGGGCAACAATTCCAGCACCTCCTCCAGCATGACCGGCTGGTGTGCGTATGACCCTGTCTCACTCATCAGCACTGCCTCAGAACGACAGGGATCGGGCGTCATCCGGCAGTACGCCGGACAGGTCCTGCTGTTGCTGCGCATCCCAGGCCTCGTCGGCCCAGACTTCGAAACGGCTTACCTGACCGACCAGCATTACGGACTTGTCCAGCTCCGCCATGCTGCGCAATTCGGGTGGAACCAGGATCCGTCCACTGCCGTCGAGCTCCAGATCCACGGCGGAGCCCAGGAAACGGCGCTTGAGTGCGCGCACGGAGCTGTCCGCATCACTCAGTTCGGCCACCTGGGCGGCGATCTCATCCCACCGGGGTTCCGGGTACAGGGCGAGACAACGGTCATAGGGATGACAGGTGATCACCACGCGCCCCGCGCAGGAAGCATTGAGCTTCTCGCGGAATCGGGTCGGTATGGCCATTCGACCCTTGGCATCAAGATTGAGCGCATGGCTCCCTGTAAACACGTCGACTTCCCCTGGCAGCGAGTCCGTTCTCGGGCCCCTTATGGGCCACTTTCCCACTTTTTCCCACTTTTCTCCACTGAGCGACACTCTATGGCCAGCACAAATTCAAAGTCAAGCTGGTGCAGGACCTTCAGGAGGGCAAAAAAGGCAGGAAAAACAGGATTTTATGAGCCTGCTCGAGGAGTGGGGACTGGTTCTCGACAAGATCATGCGACGGGAATCACGGGATTGAGCCGAACACCTGAGAAACCACTTTAACTTCTAGATTTTTTTGGAATATAAAAAGAGGGAATAAACAAGGCAGGTTATTAAACTTCTGCATGACAGAAGAAAAATGCAGGCCGGTCGATAAGCCGGGTTCTGTCGTGGGCAACCATTCCTCTGGGACCGGTGTCGCCACCGGCCTCTAGCGACCTACCCGGATCCGGCGCGGGCCACGCCACTGGATCCCTATTTGGTCTTGCTCCGGGTGGGGTTTACCCTGCCACCGCCGTTGCCGGCGGCGCGGTGCGCTCTTACCGCACCTTTTCACCCTTACCCGGCTTCGCCGGGCGGTATATTTTCTGCGGCACTTTCCGTGACATGACCGTCGCCAGTCATGCCCCCAGGTGTTACCTGGCACCCTGCCCTGTGGAGCCCGGACTTTCCTCGGCCCCGAACACGGGACCGCGGTTGCCTGACCGACCTGCCCGGGGAGTATAGCAAAGAAACTTCAGCCATGGCGGCCTGGCGGCCGCAGTGGTCGGCGGTCAGGGGACAGCGTTCAGAGGCCGCCTTGCCCCTTGCCCCTTGTCCCTTGTCCCTTGTCCCTTGTCCCTTGTCCCTTGTCCCTTGTCATTCCTCCCCCATCCCCTCCAGCATTTCGTACAGTTCCCGCCGGGGACGTCCGGACCAGGCGGCCAGAACCCGCGCGGCCCGGGAGCTGGACAGTTCCCGGCGCAGCAGCCCGGCCAGAGCCAGCAATTCCTCGTCGCCCTGCTCCGCCTGCGGCGCCCCCGCGAGAACCAGCACCATCTCTCCGCGCAACTGTTCCGGCTCATCCTCCAGGCGCCGGCGCAATTCGCCCAGGCTCCCGCGAAGAACGGTCTCGAACTTCTTGGTCAGCTCACGGCAAAGCACCGCCTCGCGCTCGGATCCCGCCAGCCTTGCCAGCGCCTGCAGCAGCGAACTGATCCGCCGCGGCGATTCATAGACCACGGTGGTGGCCGGCCCGGCAGCGATCCGTTCGAGCGCCTGCTCACGGGCGGCACCCTTTGCGGGAACAAACCCCTCGAAGACGAAGCGGTCGGTGGGCAGTCCCGCCACCACCAGCGCCGCCAGCAGGGCACTGGCGCCGGGCACCGGCACCACCGGCACTCCCCTGTCGTGGCACAGGCGCACCAGCCTGAACCCGGGGTCGCTGATCAGCGGCGTGCCGGCATCACAGACCAGTGCCACCTGGTCTCCTTTGAGCATCCGGTCGACCAGCTCGCTGCTGCGAGCCGGCTCGTTATGGTCATGAAAACTGACCAGCGATTGGTGGATGCCCAGCCGGTCAAGCATGCGCCCGGTATGACGGGTGTCCTCGGCGGCCACCAGGTCCACCTCTTCAAGAACCTGACGGCCACGCTCGGAAATGTCGGCCAGATTGCCGATGGGGGTGCTGACTATGAACAGAGTCCCGCTCATGCAAGTGATCGGTGGTGACGTTGCGGCGAAGCGCCTACAATAGCCGCTTCGCCGCGACAATACGACCGCGTTCAAGATGTCCTATCGCCTGTTGTTCCTTCTTGCCGCCCTCCTCGTCCTGCTCGGCGGCTGCGCGCCGCGTGCACCGGAGCCTGACCCGCCCGCGCTGGTGGAGGCTCCCGAAGCCCCGGACAGGGTCGAGGATGCGGCCGCCCGCATTCAGGCCGCCCCCGAGCCCGAGCAGGGAGCGCTGACGGTTAACTGGGCCGGTGACTACCTGGCCGATGGCCGCCTGGCCGATGCGCAACGGCTGCTGTCACTGATTCCTCCCCGGCGCCTGGAAGGCAATCTGCGCCTGGAGTGGGTACTGACTTCAGCACGCATTCGTCTTGCAGAGCAGGACACCCGCGGAGCCCTGCGATTGCTCGAGTCGGAAGTACTGGAGGTTCCCTCGCTGACCGAGCAGGCCCCTGCCGAGCTGCGCAATCGCCTGCGGCTGTTGCAGGTCGATGCCCTGGCGCTTGCCGGCGAGCTTCGCCAGAGCCTGATCAAGCGCGTGGCCCTCAACCCGGACCTGGATGAGGCACAGCAACGCTATAACGAGCAGACCACCTGGACACTGCTGATGCGCGCACCGCGGGCCATGCTGCGGGAGCTTTCCGAAACCGGTGACGGCGAACTGCTCGGGTGGGTGGAACTGGCACAGCTGTACAGGGATCCGATAACCGATATCGACAGCCAGGCCGCGCGGCTGGAGCAATGGCAGCACGACTGGGAGGGGCATCCCGCCGAGCGCCGACAGCCGGCCATGATCGAAGCGCTGCGTGAAGCCATGCGCGAACGCCCGGAGCATGTTGCCGTGCTGCTGCCGTTGAGCGGTCCACTGGCTCCTGCGGGGGAAGCCATCCGCGACGGCCTGCTGACGGCTTACTACAGCGCGCTGGAACAGGGCCATCCGGTCCCCACCGTGACTTTCTACAATACGGTCAACGAGGAAATCGTCGAGCCTTACAACGAGGCTCTGGGTAATGGTGCCGATTTCATCATCGGCCCGCTGGACCGCAGTCAGGGCGAGGTGCTCGCCGCCATCAACGAACTGCCCGTGCCCACCCTGGGGCTGAATTACGTGGACCGACAGTCCGTGGCGGAGCGCTTTTACCAGTTCGGTCTCTCCCCCGAGGATGAAGCCCGGCAGATCGCCGGCCAGGCCCGTGCCGAAGGTGCGCAACTGGCGGGTATACTGCACCCGCGCAGTGAATGGGGACGACGGGTCGCACAGGCCTTCGAACGGCACTGGGAAGAACAGGGAGGCATCGTCACCACTCGCGGCAGCTATGGAGAAAATTACGGCTCGGCGGTCAGTGAACTGCTGGGCATAGGCCGCAGCCAGGCCCGCGCCAGGGCTTTGCGCCGCCATGTGGGCGAGCTGGAATTCGAACCGCGGCGCCGTCGTGATCTGGATTTCCTGTTCCTGCTGGCCGACCCCTCCCAGGCACGGCAGCTCAAGCCGGCATTGAACTTCCATTACGCGGGAGACCTTCAGGTCTTCACCACCTCCCATGTCTATGCCGGGCGCCCGGACTCTTCCCGGGACAGTGATCTCGATGGCATCCGTTTCGTGGATATTCCCTGGCTGCTGGAGCGCGACTCCGAGCTGCACCAGGCGGTCGAACACGCCTGGCCACAGGGCCATGGCAGATTCACCCGCCTCTTCGCCCTGGGAATCGATGCCTACCGGCTTCAGACCCGGCTGAGTCTGCTGCATTCGATACCCGAGAGCGCCATGCCTGGCGCCACCGGGCAGCTGAGGCTGGCCGAACAGAATCGCCTGGTGCGTGAGCTGGACTGGGCCTGGTTCAATCGCGGCGAACCCCGGCGCATGCCCACGGTGGCGCCGCCGGCAAGTGAAATGAGGCCGGGCAGCGATGTGGTGGTCGAGTAACAGGCGCGGTCGCGGCACCGATGCAGAGCGCCGGGCAGCACGGTGGCTCGGCGACCAGGGCCTGACCTTGCGCAAGCGCAACTATCACTGCCGTCACGGCGAGATCGATCTGATAATGGACGACGAGGATGCGCTCGTTTTCATTGAGGTGCGCTATCGTAGCGACGACCGTTATGGTGGAGCAGAGGCCTCCGTCACGCCGGAAAAGCAGCAACGGATCGCAAGCGCGGCGCGACATTTCCTCGGCCGCCATCCGCAATGTGGCGACCGGCCCTGCCGCTTCGACGTGGTGGCGGTACAGCCGGACGGGGCTCGCGAAGGAAGTTATCGATATCACTGGATCCGCAACGCCTTTTACGGAGACGAATGAATGAGTGTGGAACGTATTCGTGGACTGTTTGCAGAGAGCATGGAAGTCAAGGCCGGCGCTGCCGAGGCATTGCCGGAAACCATCGCCACGGCTGGCGAGAGGATGGTCGCCAGTCTGCTCAACGGCGGCAAGATTCTCAGCTGCGGCAATGGCGGCTCGGCCGGCGATGCGCAGCACTTTTCCTCGGAACTGCTCAACCGGTTCGAGCGCGAGCGCCCGGAGCTGCCCGCCGTTGCCCTGACCACGGACTCCTCCACGCTGACATCCATTGCCAACGATTACAGCTATAACCAGATCTTTTCGAAGCAGATCCGGGCGTTGGGCCAGGACGGCGACGTGCTTCTCGCCATCTCCACGAGCGGTAATTCCGCTAACGTCATCCAGGCCATTCAGGCTGCGCACGAAAAGGGCATGTCCGTGGTCGCCATGACCGGACGCGATGGAGGCGAAATGGCACGCCTCTACGGCACTTCGGATGTGGAGATCCGTGTCCCGGCAAACTCCACGGCACGAATCCAGGAAGTACACCTGGTGATCATCCACTGCTTGTGTGATTACATTGACCAGACGCTCTTTGGAGGCGAATAAATGCCGCTTCTATCCCGGCTATCCCTGTTCCTGGTTCTTGCCCTGATCCTGAGCGGGTGCACGCGCATGGTGGCTTCGTTTTCAGACGAACCCATGGACACCTATCACGGCAAGCGAACCCTGGGCGCCCAGATCGAGGACCGGAGCATTCGTCACAAGATCCGCGTCAACCTTTTCCGGGCCGACGAAAGGTTTCGTGACGCCCGCCTCAATGTGAAAAGCTACAACGGCAATGTACTGATCACGGGAGAAGTCGATACCGCGGCACTTCGTGACAAGGCAACCGAGGTTGCCGAACAGGTTCGCCATGTAAGGGATGTGCACAACGAAATGAAGGTCTCCGGGCAAAGCTCGCTTCTGTCGCGACTCAATGACTCCTGGCTGACCACCAAGACAAAAACCAGGCTCCTGCTCAGGGGCGATACGCCCGGGCGACGCACCCGGGTCCACACGAGCAACGGCACCGTCTATCTGATGGGTTTGCTGGAACCCGAGGAAGCCGATGCGGTGGTGCAACAGGTGCAACGGGTCTATGGGGTCCAGAAGATCGTCAAGATCATCGAGTATATTGACTAGACTGGCAGACTCTTTCGGACCGCCCTGCGCGGCCGCCGCCGCGCAGGGGGATCATTTCATCAGGCGGCAAAGCCGCGCCCTCATGATTCCACAGGAAAGTCCTGGACGGTGGTTTCTCCGGCCTCCACGCCGATATTGGCGCCTTCGGAGAACTCGATCTCGTCAGCTTCGCTCTCGTCGTCATCCATGGCCTGACAGGTAAAAGCGATGGTGTAGTCGCCGGCGGGAACAAAACCCACTTCGTACTCGTAAAGCCCCGTATCGGGATCCTGTCTGACGTTGGCTACCGTGATCGGGTTTTCATTGCCGACCGGCTCTCCGTTCTCATCCACATGTACGTCGCCCAGAGAGGCATCATGGCCCCCGTAGAGATACACCGCATTGCCCTTGTCGGCATCCAGGTCGTTAGTACAGGTATCGGCGGTCACCAGGCTGTCCTCCACGGTTCCACGGATGGTGCCCACCTCGACGTCATCCACAATGCGCACCGCCGGTCGCAACAGGTAATGATCCGCATTGGCAGGCCGGGTCAGCGCCCGACGCAGGTCCACATCGATCACAAAGTGCGCATGCCCGTCCACCGGAACGGTGAAGCCCGAAACCAGCTGCATATGCCGTTGAGAGTCCTCGCCGCCCTGCTGCTGGCCAGGAACGAACAGATCGAAATGCTCGCCCTGCTCCGTTACGATACGGGAGTCTGGAGCGCCTCCGATGACATGAAGGCGAATCCAGTTGTAGCGCCCGGCGGGCACCTCGGTCTCTTCCATGATCTCGGTGGAGAGGCTTCCCTGCAGATCAAGGAGGTTCTCAATCACCAGGGGCTCCTCCTCATAGTCCACCCGAACCCTTTCCCCGTCCCGGGGTTTCACCTCCACGGCGGACAGGGTCAATCGCACCTCGGTGACATCATCCACCGCCGCGTCGGTGATGCCCATCGACATGGTGCCTGTCTCATTACTGTCAAAGTCCTCGCTTCCGCCGCAGGCGACGAGCCCCGCTCCCGCAAGGGTCACGATCATGCCCGTGAGAATTCCTTTACCGATCTTCATTGGTTCCTCCCAGTGCTGGCAGTTTAATGTCCTGCGTAAGTCGACCACCCGGACATCGGGTAATTCGCGCAAA
>SLJS01000271.1 GCA_007135015.1 Alcanivorax sp.
CAATATCCGGGCTAGCGCCCCTGCGGGGCGCGGTCTTCAGTAACCGGTGGCCAGCGGTCGGTTTGCGCGGCTTCGCCGCGCCCTGCCCCCTTGCTCCCTGTCCCTATCTTAGCCTTTGCGCCGCAGCCCCGGCCGGCTGCCCATGGGATCCATTTTCGGCACCCGACCCGAGGCGGCATCATCCAGCGAGTAACCCAGATAGTCCGCGTGCAGGGCCCTTGCCATGGCCACCGCCATGAACACCAGCAATGCGCAGAATGGCAGCCCAAGCGTGGTAATCACGTTCTGCAACGCATCCAGACCGCCGCCCAGCAGCAACGTGCCCGCAACGGCGCCGAGCACCAGGGTCCAGAAGACCCGCTGACGGACCTGGGAGGGCTGATCGTCACGCCGTGAAAGCAGATCCACCACCAGCGCGGCGGAATCCGCGGAGGTGGTCAGGAAGATCACGATAATCAGCACACTCGCCCCGGAAGCCACCATGGCCAGGGGAAACTCCGAAAGGAAGGAAAACAGGGCCACGGAAACATCCGCCTCCACCTGGGTGGCCAGGTCCACGCCCTGGCTCAGTTCCAGGTCGAACGCGGCGAGCCCGAACACGGAGAACCAGACCACCGAGAAGAGCGTGGGCGCCCCCAGCGCGCCGGTAACGAACTGGCGGATGGTCCTGCCGCGGGAGATGCGCGCGATGAAAATGCCCACATACGGGGCCCAGGAAATGGTCCAGGCCCAGTAGAACACCGTCCAGCTGCTCTGCCAGTCGGTTCCCTGATAGGCCTCGTTCCAGAAGGCCAGCCAGGGAAGGTTGGTGATGTAGTGCCCCATGTTCTCCACGGTTCCCTTCGTGATAAGCAGCGTGGGACCTGCAACCCAGATAAAGAGCATCAGCAGCAGAGCGATGGCGATATTGAACTGGGAAAGACGCCGGATGCCGCGATCCAGCCCCAGCGCCACCGAAACCGTGGCCACCGCAGTGATCACGGCGACGATGACAAAGCGGGACATGTCGGTTTCCGGTACGCCGAAGAGGTGGCTGAGCCCGCTGTTGAGCTGCATCGTGCCCAGGCCCACGGAAACGGCCACACCGAACAGAGTGCCCAGCAGCGCGATGATATCGATGACCCAGCCGACGGGGCCGTGCACCCGTTTGCCGAGCAGGGGGTAGAAAATGCTGCTGATGCGCATGGGCAGGCCGTGGCGATAGGAGAAATAGCCGATCACCAGCGCCGGCAGCGTGAAAATGGTCCAGGTATGCAGACCGAAATGGTAGAGCGAGATACTCATGGCCAGCTGCGCAGACTCGCGGGTGCCGCCCTCCACGCCCTCCAGGGGCGGATTGGCGAAATGGGACATGGGCTCGGCCACGCCCCAGAACATCAGAATGGTGCCAATACCTGCGGCAAACAACATGGTGAACCAGGTGGCGGTTCCGTACTCCGGCTCGACCCCGTCCTCGCCGAGACGGATATCCCCGTAGCGGCTGCAAGCCACCCAGATCAGAAAACCCAGCAGCCCGGTAACGCTGAGAACGTAGAACCACCCCATGTAGGTCGTGGTCCAGGCGGTAAGTGCCTGAAAGAACTCGGCCACCGGTTCGTTGAATGGAATCGCCAGGGCAACAAAAAGCACCGCCAGGGCGGCAGAGGTGAAGAAAATTGCCGGAATCGTCTGCAGGCCAAGCCCTTGCTGCAGGCGCTCAAACATGAGTTTCTCCTTGTTATCCGGTCCGGAAGCCGGGCGGCCCGGGCTGAAAATTACTTTGAACCCTGAATTTTTGACACCGAAATGCCTGCTCGCTAGACTAGCCTACCAATTACGGGGGCCAATATCCGCCCCCCGGACGGCACAACCGGCGTCGTCGCGCCCCGACAGACCGAAATACGGGAGCATCCGAACAACCGCCATGGCAAGACACGAAGATGTACTGATCGCACTGCGACGCATCATACGCGCCACCGATCTGTACTCACGGAAACTGAGCAAGGAGGCCGGGCTCACTGCCCCCCAGCTGCTCATTCTCCACGCGCTCAGCCGCCGCGGCGAGCTCACCATGGGCGAGATCGCCGACGAGGTCACCCTCAGCCAGGGCACCATCACCACCATCCTGGACCGCCTGGAAAGGCGCGCGCTGCTCAGCCGGGAGCGCGGCTCCCGTGACAAGCGCCGGGTCTACGCCCGGATCACCCCGGCGGGACGCTCCCTGCTCGAGCAGGCCCCCGCGCCCCTGCAGCAGGAGTTCATGGAACGCTTCCTCGGGCTCAGCGAGCACGAACAGTCGGACATACTGCGCGCATTGGAGAAGGTGGCCGCCATGATGAACGCCGGCGAAATCGATGCATCGCCTGTACTTGATGTGGGCGCCATGGACCGCTCCCAGCCGACTGTACAGCTGGGCGGCGCCGGTGGCGCCGCCGAAACGACTTCTTCTTCCGAGGCAACGAGAAAGTAATCGCCATGAGTTCAAAGAACCCGGAAAAAAACGACACCCCATCCGCCGACGCCATTACGCTGCGGAAACCGGAAAGCCAGGACGGCATTCGCGTTCACAAGCTTATCGCCGAATGCCCTCCCCTGGACCCAAACTCCGCGTACTGCAACCTGCTCCAGTGCACCCACTTTGCCGACACCTGTGTGGCCGCGGAAATGGGCGACGATCTGGTCGGTTTCATATCCGGCTATATCCCGCCGAAACAGCCCAATGTGCTTTTTGTCTGGCAGGTTGCCGTGCATGAGAAGGCCCGGGGAACCGGCCTGGCCAAACGCATGCTGGCCGAGATCATCAGCCGCGACGATTGCAGCGATGTCAACTACATTGAGACCACCGTGACGCCCGACAACGAAGCATCCTGGAAGATGTTCCGGAACTTTGCCTACGAACGGGGCATCTCCACGGAGGAATTCATACTGTTTGACAGCCGCATTCACTTTGCCGGCGAACACAAGGACGAACACCTGTTTCGCATCGGCCCGTTCAACCGCGACAGCGTATGACGCGGACAGAAAACCAGAGACCGGAACAGTGACAACGAACAGTCATAAGGAGGCATGAAGATGACCAGCGATACCGATGTTTTTGACCGCATGGAATCAGAGGTGCAGAGCTACGCCCGCAGCTTTCCCGTTCTGTTCAGCAAGGCAAAGGGCAGCTACCTCTACGATGAGGAAGGAAACGCTTATCTGGACTTTCTCGCCGGAGCCGGCACACTCAATTACGGCCATAACAACCCGGTGCTGAAGGAAAAGCTTATCGCCTATCTCAGCGAGGACTACATCGTCCACGGTCTGGACATGCACACGGTTGCCAAGCGCGATTTCCTGGACATGTTCGAGGAGGTCATCCTCAAGCCGCGCGAGATGAACTATGTAATGCAGTTCACCGGCCCCACCGGAAGCAATGCCGTGGAAGCGGCGCTGAAGATCGCCCGCAACATCAAGGGCCGTTCCAATATCATCACTTTCACCAACGGCTTTCACGGCGTATCCCTGGGCTCGCTGGCTGTTACGGGCAACAGTCACCATCGTGACGCCGCGGGCGTAGAACTCAACGGCGCCACCGTAATGCCCTACGACGGCTACATGGGCAACGGCTTCGACACCACCGAGTATATCGACAAGCAGCTGTCGGACTCATCCAGCGGCATCGATCATCCCGCGGCCGTCATTGTCGAGACAGTTCAGGGCGAGGGCGGCATCAATGCGGCCAGCTTCGAGTGGCTGCGCAATCTGGAGAAACTCTGCCGCAAGCACGACATGCTGCTTATCCTTGACGACATCCAGGCTGGCTGCGGCCGCACCGGGAACTTCTTCAGCTTCGACGAGGTGGGCATCGAGCCGGATATCATCACCCTGTCCAAGTCGCTCAGCGGCTACGGCCTGCCCTTCTCTGTGGTCCTGATGCGCCCGGAGCTCGACCAGTGGAAACCGGGCGAGCACAACGGCACCTTCCGCGGACACAACCCCGCGTTTGTCACGGCAACCGCCGCCATTGACCACTACTGGCGCGACGACAGCTTTGCCTCCGAGGTACAGAAAAAGGGCGACATCATCCAGGAGCGTTTCCGCGAGATCGCGTCGCAGTATGACGACCACTGGTTCTACGTTACCGGCAGGGGAATGATGCAGGGGCTGGTGTGCCGCGACGGCGAGCTCGCCGATGCGATCACCACCGAGGCGTTCAAGCACAGGATGGTGCTGGAGACTTCCGGCGCCGACGACCAGGTCATCAAGACACTCTGCCCGCTGACCATTTCCGAGGAAGACCTGCAACGGGGCCTGGACATCATCGCCGAAAGCGTCGAGGCGGTCATGAAGGACAAGGTCAAGCAGGACAAGCGCAGCGGCCTGAGTGTAGCCTGATACCAGAGCAGCACGGTCTCAACCACACCCGGGCGCCAGCGCTGCCGGCGCCCGGCAAAACGAGGGGAGTCATTCAATGATCGTTCGCACACTCCAGGAAGCGCTCAAGACCGACCGTTGCAAGAAGGCCGCCAATGGCAACTGGCAGTCGGTACGTCTTTCGCTGAAAGACGACAACATGGGCTTTTCGTTTCATATCACCACCATCTATGCGGGAACGGAAACCCATATCTGGTACAAGTACCATCTGGAGACCGTCTACTGCATTTCCGGCGAGGGCGAGATCGAGACCGTTGCCGACGGCAAGGTCTATCCGATCAAGCCGGGCACCGTCTATATCCTGGACAAGCATGACGAGCACTATCTGCGGTCGTTCAAGGACATGGAGCTGGCTTGCGTGTTCAATCCGCCCCTGCGCGGCGACGAGGACCACGACGAGGACGGCGCCTACCGCCCCGCCGAGGACTGACGGCCAGCAGCCGCTGTCGGTGGTCGGTGGTCGGTGGTCGGTGGTCGGTGGTCGGTGGTCGGTGGTCACGAGGGAAACTCTTTGCCTGCAATCTTCAACCACCCTTTCCTTCAGTAGGAAAAACCCTGAAATGGGCAGGATGCGCAACGCGCGTCCTGGAAGGTGTCGCAAAAGGGTCTTGTTGACTGTTCCGGCGTTCGCGATTGGAAGCCTCCCCCTCGCGGGGGGGGAGCCCCTTGATCGA
>SLJS01000180.1 GCA_007135015.1 Alcanivorax sp.
GGCCCTTCGGGCCTGCGGTTGGCGGCGGTCGGTTGTCGGTGGTCGGTCAACCCTGAACCATCACCGTAGCCCGTATGAAGGCCAAAGGCCGTAATCCGGGGGGATTCCAGAGCGCCTGAACAGAAGCCCCAACAGCCAGGCCGCTTCGCGACCCCGGATTACGCTTCGCTTCATCCGGGCTACGCAGGGTTCGGCCTTGCGCCGAGCCCTGGCCGGCCACGGACCACCAGCGCCGAAGGCGCTATTCCCCGACCACAATCACCCGGACGGCGTCGAGCTGGCAGTGGGCCTCGGCCAGGTGGCGCTCCAGCGCGGCGGTGCGCTCGCGGATGGCCTGCACCTCGCTTTCCGGGATCTCCGGGTTCTTCTCGCGCAACTGAAGCAGGCGGTTGAGTTCGTGTTCCTGCTCGGCGTGCATGGCTGCCAGGGCCTGGTTGATGAGGGTCTGTGCGCGCCCGGCGGCGATTTCGTGGTCACCGCGCAGCAGCTCGCGCAACAGGTCCTTCTGGCTGCCCACCACCTTGCGCGCCAGTTTCTTGTCCATCTTCTGGCACTGGCGGCTCAGCGCCTCGTGGGTGACGGTCTGGCTGAGATCCCGGCCCTCCACGTTGATCAGGGTGCGCAGCATGCCCTCGGGGAGGAAGCGCTCGGCATGGAGGTGGCGCGGAGCCGGGCACTCCAGCCTGTAGAGGGCTTCCACCAGCAGGGTGCCGGCGGGCAGTTTCGGGTTTTTCAGCAGGCAGACGCAGGCCTTGCCCCGGTGGCCGCTGAGAACCATGTCCAGGGCGCCGGTATAGAGCGGATGCTCGCGGGTGAGAAACTGCATGTCGTCCCGGGCCAGGGCCGTGGCCCGGTCGTCGGTGACGGTGATGCCTTCTTCCGGCAGGCCGGGGAAGGGCTCCTGCATGTGCGGGCCGGGCTTGAGGATCAGGGCATGGTCCGAGTGCTCTTCGGCCATTACGCCGTGGCGCTCGCATACCTTCTCCAGAAACGGCAGCGGCGAGTCCTCGTCGAAGGCCTGTACCCGCTCGATCAGCGCCGTGGAGCGCTCCGGATCGTGGGAGGCCATTTCCAGCAGGCGGTCCCGGCCGGTTTCCAGTTTCTCGTGGATCTCGGCGGCGACCTGCCGGGTCCGCTCCACCAGCTCCGTGGCCAGCGTCTCGTTGTCCGGCTCGTCCAGTGCGCGGCCCAGTAGTTCGCCGGTGCGCTCCAGGATCTGTCCGCCCGCCGGATTGGTGTGGCAGAAGGCGTCCATGCCCTCCTGGTACCAGCGGAACAGCACCTGCTGGGGGTGGCCGCCGAAGTAGGGCACATGGATGTGGATGTCGCCTTCCTGGCCGATGCGGTCCAGGCGGCCGATGCGTTGTTCGAGCTGGTCCGGATTGAGAGGCAGGTCCAGCAGCACCAGGTGGTGGGCGAACTGGAAGTTGCGCCCCTCGCTGCCGATTTCCGAGCAGATCAGCGCCTGGGCGCCGCCTTCGGTTTCGGCAAACCAGGCGGCGGCCCGGTCACGGCTGATCAGATCCATGCCTTCGTGGAACACGGTCACGCTCAGGCCCTGGCGGTAGCCGCACCAGGCTTCCAGGTCCACGGCGGTGTCGCGGTCGGCGCAGATCACCAGCACCTTTTCGCCGCGCTGGCGGCGCAGGAACCGCACCAGCCAGTCCACCCTGGGGTCGTTGGCGCACCAGCTGTCGTCGTCGAAGCGGCGCTCGGGGTGCAGTCTGTCTTCCAGGGGGATGGTCAGGTCCGTGGCCGTGTCCGCGTGAATATCCGGGCAGGGCAGCACCTCGCTGTGCACCTGGCGCTCCGGGAAGCCACGGATATTGCGGCGGGTGTTGCGGAACATCACCCGGCCCGGGCCGAAGCGGTCGACCAGTTCGTCGAGCAGTTCAGTGCGGCGGCTTTCGGAGATGGTCTCGTCGGGCAGCCAGCGGGCGGCCTCCTTTTTCAGCGCCGCGTCCCATTCCGGCTCGTCATGAAGCCGCCCGGCGAGTTCGGCCACCTCGCGGTAGCGCTCCTGCTCGTCCAGGAAGGCGCCCAGGTCGGGGAAACGCTCCGGGTCCAGCAGATGCAGCCGGGCGAAGTGCCCTTCCGGGCCGAGCTGTTCCGGCGTGGCGGTGAGCAGCAGCAGGCCCTCCACCCGGGCCGACAGCTCCCGGACCCGGCGGTAGGCCTCGCTTTCGCCCTCCGGGTTCCACTCCAGATGATGGGCTTCGTCCACCACCGTCATGTCCCACTCGCCGCCGGCCAGCTCCTCCAGGTCACATTCCTCGAGCAGCTCCGTGGTGCACAGCACCAGCTGCTCGGACAGGAAGGGGTTGTCCGGTTTCGCGGGCACGGTGGGCTCCGTCGTCGCTTCCTCGCCGGAGCCTTCGGTCTCCTTCTCGTCGAGCGCCATGACTTCGGCGATCAGCTGCTGCACGTCCTTGCCCGCGTCCGGGTCGTCCTCGTCCTCCGGTGCGGCGGCTTCTTCCCCGCCGGGCACCGGTTCCTCGTCCGTCGATTCCATGGCCGCGCGCAGCGAGGCCAGCCGCTCATGATCAAAGATGCTGAAGTGCAGGTTGAAGCGACGCGCCATCTCCACGAACCACTGGTGAAGCAGCGCCGGTGGCACCAGGATCAGTGCACGGCGGATACGCCCGGTGTGAAGCAACCGGTGCAGGATCAGCCCGGCCTCAATGGTCTTGCCCAGGCCCACTTCGTCGGCGAGCAGTACCCGCGGGCGGTCGCGGGAGGAGACCTCCTGGGCGATGAACAGTTGGTGGCCGATCAGGTCGACCCGGGGTCCGGCCAGGCCGCTGACCGGCGAGCCCAGGGTTTCCTCCCGGGCCTGCAGGGCGGCGTGGCGCAGTTCAAACCAGCCGCTCGAGTCCAGCTGGCGCGAAAGCAGCCGGTCGCCAGCGGCGCTCAGATCCAGGTGGTGCGCCAGGTGGCTTTCGACCACGGCCTCGATGGCGTCCGGGTCGTCCTCGGGATGGGCGTGGTAGATCAGCACATCCTCCGACTCTTCCACCTCGCGCACGATCAGCCGCCGGCCCCGTGCGGTCTCGATGGGCTCGCCGGGGGTGAAGCCGACCCGCGAGAGCGGCGCATTGTCGCGGGCGTAGGTGCGTTCCTCGTCGCAGGCCGGGAAGAAGATATGAATCAGCCGGTCGTCCACCGCCCGGACGATGCCCAGTCCGAGTTCGGTTTCCGTTTCGCTCAACCAGCGCTGTCCGGGAGAAAAATCGCTCATGGAAATGGACTACCCCTTGTTTCTTTCCGGCATTGGCCTGATGACGACAGTGGTTTCTTCCTTCGGCGGGCTATGATACACACCCGAAAGGCTCTTTACCGAGGAGAAACGCCATGAATCGCCCGAAGCACCTTATCGCGCTGCCGCTGATGCTGGCCCTGGGGGCATGCAATGGCGAGCCACCGGCGCCGGAGACCGCCGATGCCGGCGGGGAGGTCCGCGCGCTGGTGGAGCAGGCCGCCGAGGGCGAGCACCGTTCGGCGGAAAACCGCGAGCGCAACCGCTCCCGCAATCCCGCCGATACCCTGGTGTTCTTCGGCCTGCAACCGGACTGGACGGTGGTGGAAGTCTGGCCCGGCGGCGGCTGGTACACCGAGGTGCTGGCGCCGGTGCTGCGCGAGCAGGGCAGGCTGGTGGCGGCGAGCTATCCCGAGGGGGCGGAAGGCTTCCGGGGCCGCATCGGCCGGGAGTTCAATGAAAAGCTTCGCGAAAATCCCTCGGTGTATGACCGGGTGGAGGTCATTGATTACGGCTCGCCGGCGGGCACGGCGCTGGGGGAACCGGAAAGCGCGGACATGGTGCTGCTGTCGCGGCACTTTCACAATTTCATCCGCGAGGGCATTGTCGGGGAGGTGCTGGCGGACGCCCGGGCGGTGTTGCGCCCCGGCGGTGTGCTGGCGGTGATCCAGCACCGCGCCGACGAGGACGCGGTGCCGGAGGTGGAACAGCGCACCGGCTATGTGCGCCAGTCCTGGCTGGTCGAGCGGGTCGAGCAGGCCGGCTTCCGGCTGGACGGCCAGAGTGAACTGAACGCCAACCCCGCTGACCGGAAGGCTTATCCGGCGGGGGTCTGGACCCTGCCGCCGTCGCTGCGCCATTGCGGGGCCATGGAAGACGATGAAGAGCGCGCCGAATGCGAGCGCAAGTACCGTGAAATCGGCGAGAGCGACCGGATGACGTTGCGTTTTATCAAGCCGGAGTCCTGATCCGGGCCTTCATAAAGGAGAGAAAGCATGACCCGCGGTGAAACCGGCAACCTGGCCGTCTTCTGTGACTTCGAGAACATTGCTCTAGGCGTCCGCGATGCCCGCTATGCGAAGTTCGACATCCAGAAGGTGCTTGAGCGGCTGCTGGTCAAGGGCAATATCGTGGTGCGCAAGGCCTACTGCGACTGGGAGCGCTACCGCGAGTTCCGCCCTGCCATGCACGAGGCCGCCTTCGAGCTGATCGAGATTCCCCACCTGCGACAGTCCGGCAAGAATTCCGCGGACATCCGTCTGGTGGTGGATGCCCTGGACCTCTGCTATACCAAGGCCCATGTGGACACCTTCGTGGTAGTGAGCGGCGACTCGGATTTCTCGCCGCTGGTCAGCAAGCTGCGCGAGAACAACAAGCTGGTGATCGGCGTGGGGGTCAAGAGCTCCACCTCGGACTTGCTGATCGCCGGTTGTGACGAGTTCATCTTCTACGATGACCTGGTACGCGACAGCGAGAAAAAGCAGCAGGACAAGCGCCGCCGCAAGGCGCCTGCCAAGAAGGCGGCGAAGAAGGGGCAGGAACAGGTGGAGCGCTCCGAGGACGAGCGCCGCCAGGAGGCGCTGGATCTGGTGCTGGAGACGGTGGAGGATCTGTTCGAGGAGCGCGGTGATCAGGACAAGGTCTGGGGTTCCATGGTCAAGCAGGCCCTCAAGCGCCGCAAGCCCGGGTTCTCCGAAAGCTACCACGGCTTCAAGAGCTTCAATCATCTGCTGCAGGAAGCCCAGAAACTCGGGCTTCTGGA
>SLJS01000096.1 GCA_007135015.1 Alcanivorax sp.
AAAAAAGCACCCACGGGGGGTGCTTTTCTGAGGTTGGCTCCGCCTGCTGGGCTCGAACCAGGCGAATCCACCGGATTCGCCGCTGATGACGCCGGCGCAAGCCGGCTGTTAATCAGCGGCCATAAAAAAGCACCCACGGGGGGTGCTTTTCTGAGGTTGGCTCCGCCTGCTGGGCTCGAACCAGCGACCCGCTGATTAACAGTCAGCTGCTCTACCAACTGAGCTAAGGCGGAATAGTCGAGGCCGCGTATAGTAGACAGCCGCCGGGGGCCGGTCAAGAGCCGGCGACCTCCGCGATGGTCCGGGCCACACGGTGCGCCTCTTCTTCCGACAGGCCGTGATGAACGGGTACGGCCAGAATATGCTCGCACAGCCATTCCGTCACCGGCAGGCTCTCCGGTTTTCCGTAGATCTCCTCGAACACCGGTTGCTGGTGCAGCCCCTTGGGGTAATGAATGCCGGTATCGATGCCCTGTTCATCCAGCCGTTTCATCAGCGTATCCCGGTCACAGCCAAGCTTGTCCGGGTCCACCACCAGACAGAACTGGTGCCAGGCATGTTCCGCGCCCTCGGTGGTTACCTGGGGCCGGATGCCGGCAATCGGCTCCAGTGCCTCCATGAGGATCCGGGCGTTACGCCGGCGGGTGGCAAGCTTTTCGTCGAAGCCCTTGATCTGCTCACAGCCGATCGCCGCCTCCACATCCGTCATGCGGTAGTTCAGCCCCAGGGAAGTGAAATAGTACTTGCCCGTCTGCCCGTGACTGCGCAGGTCCCGCAGAAGCTGGGCGGCCTCCGCATCCTCGGTGCAAGTCATGCCGCCCTCTCCGACGAACATGTTCTTGGACGGATAGAACGAATAACAGACGAAGTCTCCGTACCCGGCGAGCTCCCGGCCCTGGTACCGGGCGCCATGCGCCTGGGCGGCATCCCAGACGATCTTCAGGCCGTGGCGCCGCGCCAGCTCCTGGACCTGCTCCATGGCCATGGTATTGCCGAACAGATGAACCGGGCAGATTGCACGGGTTCTGTCCGTAATGCGCTTTTCCGCGTCCTCGAGATCCATCAGGAAGGTGTTCGGGTCCACGTCACAGAACACGGGCCGGCCGCCGGCGACGGTCACCGTACTGGCAGTGGCAATAAAGGTGAACGCGGGCACCAGCACTTCATCACCGGGCTCCAGGATGCTCATCCAGACCAGATGCAGCGCGGCGGTGCCACTGGAGTTGCTTACCGCGTGCGTGGCACCGAAGCGCCGGGCGAAGTCCCTCTCGAAGGCCTCGCAGCGGGGACCCTGGCGCAACGCGCCGGAAGACAGCACTTCATGGGCGGCACGAATCTCCGCCTCGCTGAGACTTACTTCGCCCATACCGATTCTGTTCATACAGACCTCTTTGCCTTGAGTTTTTCCAGCGCCTCCAGCAGCCGCAAGGAATCCGGGACGGTGCACAGATCCCGGGTATCGCGGTCCTCGATGGCGCGCAGGAATTCAGCCATCTGCACCTCATAGAGATTCACGGGGCCCGCATACAGGTTCGTCCTGCCGGCGTCATAGCCACCCCGGGCTTCCTTGCAGTACACGAACGACGGCATGTCTGGCTGAATGGAGCCCATCAGGGTGCCATTCTCGCCCTGGATCTCCATGCGCTGGGTGAACGCCGGTGACACCAGATCCGCCTGACAGAGCACCTCCAGCCCATTGGCCATGCGCAGGCGCGCCAGCACGAAATCCTCGGCGTCCACCTCATGCTCGATTCCGCCGATGGTACGCCGGGCGAGTAGCTGCTCATCGACCAGCAGCTCCGCCTCTTCCACGTCCCCAAAATACCAGATCGCCAGATCCACCATGTGAACGAGCATCTCGTTGATGGCCCCGCCGCCCTCGTCTACACGATGTTTCCACAGCTTGTGAGCACCGGCGCCGCCGAGCCGGAAGGAAGCCGTCAGAAGGGGCCCCAGCACGGAGCTGTCGCGCGAGGCACCGCCGGCGGGCAGTATCCGGCGCGCCTCGACAAAAGCCGGCGCATACCGATAGATATAGCCGACCATACCCACCCGCTCATGGCGTGCGACCAGCTCGGCCAGCTCCCGGGCCTCGTCCAGCGTGGCGCAAAGGGGCTTCTCACAGAAGAAATCCTTGCCCGCCTCCACCGCCTGACGGATCAGCGGCGCATGGCTGGAGATGGGGCTGCAGATATCCACCGCACCGATATCCGGATCAGCCATGACCTCGTCGATGGAGGCCCAGGGCAGATCATGCTCACGGCCCAGATCCCGGGCGTGCTCGATATGCAGATCCGAGAGGACAACTTCCACACTGGAGAGAGGGCGCAATCCGCTGAGATGCTTCGGCGCCTGATGGCCACAGCCGATCAGGGCAATTTTGCGAGTTCCTGCCACCAGAGACTCCCTGACTCATGGATACGACATGCCTGTGGGCGACGGCAGGGCCGCCGGGCACCGCGGGCACCGAGATTTCGCGCCGCGAAATATAGCACTGGCCGGAACGGGATTGTATCCGGACGGGCGCCGCTGCCCCCGACACAGGGCGGCCCGGCTCCGGCCGGGTGCAAGGATACCGGGACCGTGCGGCGAAAGCGAGGCACCGGCTAGCCCGGATATTGCACCAAATGCCAGGGAACCTCTGATTGGCGCAGCGGATGGCCGTCGTAAGGCGTGCTCGCGACTGACGCCGCAGCAGGGACTACGGCTGAAGGAGCATGTGCGCCTGACGGCGGCCAGACCAAGCGAAGTGCATGGCAAACGGGAAGTATCAATTAACCACCCGGCCGGGAGCCTCTGAAAGGCCCGTATTATCGCGCTTACCTTCGACTATATGAGTGGTTTGGTGCAATATCCGGGCTAGTGAAGTGCGTTACGGGCTTCCGGGGCGGTTTCCCCGGCGTTGGCAGGAATCTCCTGCTCGAACCGCGGCTGATAACCACCGATGTAGCGAAGCAGCAAGGCTCTCATGGTCTGTTCGTCGCCCTCCTCCAGTGCCTTGCGGAACTCGGCGAGCACCTCTTCCACCCGCGCCAGCGGGAGATGGTCTTCCCTGGCCTGCATGATCATGGGGTGCTCCGTGGGATCCCCGCTTTCATCGAAAAGCAATTCTTCGTAAAGCTTCTCACCGGGCCGCAGGCCGGTAAAGCAAAGCTCGATCTCGCCGTGCGGATGGCCCTCCTCACGGACCGTGTGGCCCATGAGATGGATCATGGTACGGGCCAGCTCACGAATGCGCACCGGCTCACCCATGTCCAGCACAAACACTTCCCCGCCACGGGACATGGAGCCGGCCTGGATAACCAGCTGGGCCGCTTCGGGGATGGTCATGAAATAGCGCGTGACCTCCGGATGGGTAATCGTCACCGGCCCGCCGGCCCGGATCTGTTCCCGAAACAGTGGCACCACGGAACCGGAAGAGCCCATTACGTTGCCGAACCGCACCATGGAAAACACGGTACGGGGGGCGCTCTCCGCCAGTGCCTGCAGGACCAGCTCGGCAAAGCGCTTGGTCGCGCCCATCACGTTGGTCGGGCGCACCGCCTTGTCGGTGGAGACAAGAATGAAATACTCCACCCCCGCCCGGCCGGCGGCATCGGCCATGGTCCAGGTGCCCAGAATATTGTTCCGCACCCCGGCCGAGGGATTCATCTCCACCATGGGCACATGCTTGTAGGCCGCCGCGTGATACAGCGTACTGATGTCATGATACTGGCAGGTGCGCTCCATGAACCCGCCATTGAGTACGGAACCGAGCACCGCCACCAGCTCCACGCTGCTTTCCGCGGCCAGCGTATCCAGCTCACGCTCCATCTCATAGAGGCCGTACTCGGAGTGATCCACCATCACCAGCCGGCGCGGCTCCAGCCGCAGGATCTGGCGACAGAGTTCGCTGCCAATCGAACCGGCGGCGCCGGTAACCATGACACTGCGCCCCGTGATGCACTTGCGCAGCAGCTCCTGACGAGGCGGCACCGGGTCGCGGCCAAGCAGTTCCTCAATGGCCACATCACGTACGTCGGCGATGCTCGCCCGGCCGGCAAGGATGTCCTGCATGCCGGGAACGGATTTCACCGGCACCGCAAGCGCTTCCAGAAATCTCACCTTTTCCAGACGCTCGCCACGGGAAGCCGAAGGCATGGCCAGCAGCACCGCATCGATCCGCCGCCTGCGCACCAGTCGCCTGAGCCGCGCAGGGGGCAGCACGGGGATCCCCTGAATACTGGTGCCCTGCAATGAGCGGTCATCGTCCACAAACACCGCCGGCACATAGTGGCCACCGCTGCCCAGCGCCGTGGCCAGCTGAATGCCGCTGGAGCCGGCTCCATAAATGGCCACCCGACTGCGCTCAGCACCGGCATAAAGCATCCAGTCAAGATACTGGCGCACCAGCACACGGCTGCCGCCCAGCCAGAGAATGGCAAGTGCCCAGTAGATGATGAACACCGAGCGCGGGGTGCCTTCGGCCCGGAACATGTACGCCGAAGCGGCCAGCGAGATTGCCCCGAGGGTCACTCCGGCAACGATCATGAATACGGAGTCGGTGCCCAGGCGTCGCACCATGGCGCGATAGAATCCCACTGCTATCAGAAAGGGAATGGTCAGCAGGGGAGCGGCGACAAGCAGCCACGGGTGCTGAATGAAGGGAAGCGGATCGCCCATACGCAGGGCAAAGGCCAGCAGCAGCACCACGGGCAGAACCAGCGTATCCACGGAGACCATCAGCGCCTGCTTGGCCCGGCGCGAAAGTCCGACCAGCCATTTGTGATACTGCCTGACCTGCTCCATGGCTTATCGCCCTGTCTTGTTGTTTCTGAGAATTATCACGTGAATTCTATGTGATTCCGCTCACAGGTTGAAGCATCCTCCCTTCCCTTCTGACTGTGCATCTGTTCACCGAGGGTGTTGCAAAAAGGGTCTTATGGCCCATGCAGGAGCGCTGCTTGCAGCGCGAAAACCCCGGAACCTGGCACGGTGCCAGATTCTTAGCGCTGCAA
>SLJS01000258.1 GCA_007135015.1 Alcanivorax sp.
GGTCTTCGCCTGGACCCAGATCCGGCTCATGCTGCCGGCCTGGCTGGGTACCGGTGCCGCCTTCCGTGAAAGCCTGGCCGAGGGCGAGCGCGCGGAGTGCCTTGGGGAAATGGCCGGACAGTGGACATTCTTTCAGGGCGTGGTGGACATGCTGGAGATGGTGCTGGCCAAGGCGGACGCCGACGTGGCCCGCCATTATGAACAGCAGCTGGCGGATACCGACGAGCTGCGGGCCCTGGGCGAGGACCTTCGCGAGCGTCTCGCCAACACCGTGGAAGCCTTGCGCCGGCTCACCGGTCACCAGGACCTGCTGGCCAACAATCCGGTCATGCGCTGGTCGATCGACGTGCGCAACCCCTACACGGATCCGCTGCATCTGCTCCAGGCGGAACTGATGCGCCGCCTGCGCGAGGCCCCGGATGCGGACGAGCGTCTGGAAAAGGCGCTGAAGGTGACCATCGCCGGCATCGCGGCGGGGATGCGGAATACGGGGTAAGCTGCGCTGCGCGCAGCGTGGTCAGTAGTCGGCGGTCGGTGGTCAGAATGGAAAGCGCCGTGAAAGGTTCCCGGATTACGGCCTTCGGCCCCCATCCGGGCTCCGTTTGCTCTACGGCGTGCAGCGTGGTCAGGGGCGGGATCAATGGTCAGGTTTTTACTTTCCCGACCGCTGACCGCCGACTTCCGACCGCCATCTACAAGCTGGAGTGCGTGCCGTCGCAGACCGGGGCCTTGGCGGACTGCTTGCAGCCGCAGAAGAACACGATCTTGTCCTTCGGGGCGGTATAGGAAACAGGGGTGAAATCCGTGCCCTGATGGGAGCCGTCACAGAACGGCTGGTTATTGCTGCGTCCGCAGGCGCACCACTTGTAGGTCTTGCCCTTTTCCACCTCCATGGGAAAGGGGGTCTTCGATGCAATTTCCGCCTTGCTCATGAGACCGCTCCCTGTGATGGTGACTTCGCCGCTTTCCGCGGCGCGGATTAAGGTTAGGCCGGTGTGGAGTCATGATGCAAGTCCCGGCAGACTGAGGCGATCGGAGTATTCATGGCTGGAGCCGGCGGGTTGCTGATTCGGGTGTTTTTCCTGGCGGCGACAGTGTTCTCGCTGTCGGGTTGTCAGGCGGGCTATTACTGGCATCTGGCCAGTGGTCACGCGGAACTGATGGGCGACCGGGAACCGGTGGAGGAAGTGCTCAGCCGCCCGGGGCTTGATCCAGAGACACGGCGACGGCTGCAACAAAGCAGGGAGATGCTTGAATTCGCCGCCGCCGAGCTGGCGCTGGAGCCGGGCAACGCCTACCGCGACCATGTGGCGCTCGAGCGGGACTGGGTGGTGCTCAATCTGGTGGCGGCGCCGGAATTTTCCCTGGAGCCCCATCAGTGGTGCTATCCGCTGCTGGGCTGCCTGAACTATCGCGGATTCTTTGACCCGGAGCGTGCCGAGCGGGAGGCCGAGCGGCTGCGCGAAAAGGGGCTCCAGGTGTACAGGGGCGGCGCCATCGCCTATTCCACGCTCGGCTGGTTCGCCGACCCGCTGACCAGTGCCATGCTCGACGGCGATGCGCCCTGGCGGGCGGAGCTGCTGTTCCACGAGCTCACACACCGGCGTTTCTGGCTGGCCGGTGATACCGCTTTCAACGAGAGCCTGGCCACCAGTGTGGGCCGTGAAGGCGCGCGCCGCTGGCTGGCGCAGCAGGGTATGCCGGAGCAGGTTGCCGTGCTGGAGCGGCGTGCCCGCGCCCGGCAGGCACTGGCTGAAATGGTGGCCGATACCCGTGAAAGGCTCGAGCGGATCTATGAAAGCGGCGAGGACCCCGGGACAATGCGGGCGCGGCGCCGGGAGGTTATCCTCGGCCTGCGCGAGCGTTTCGAGCGTGAAACCGAGCGCGAGCCGGCGCTGGCGCGTTACCGTGACTGGATCCAGGGGCCACTGAACAACGCCCAGTTGAACAGTTTCAGTGACTACAACCGCTGGGTGCCCGCCTTCGATGAACTGCTGCGTTCCTGTGACGGGCGCTGGAGCTGTTTCTGGGGCCAGGTGGAACGTATTGCCGCCCTGCCGGACGAAGAAAGAGACGCGGTACTGGAGAACCTGCTGCCCGATGATTGAACTGGCCCGTTTTGCCGACCCCCGACCGGGGCGCGTCTTTGAAGCCTTCCTGCGCCAGCGGGGCATTGATTGTCTGTTGCGAGGGGAGGGTGAGGAGGCCGTGCTCTATCTGCGTGACCCGGAGCATTTTGATGAGGCGCGCCTGCTGTTGCGGGACTTCCTCGCCAACCCCATGGATCCGCGCTTCCAGGCGGCGGCCTGGACCAACAGCGAACCGGCCGGGTCATCAAACCTGGGCGACCAGCCGCCGCTGTTCAGCGGCCAGTGGCTGGCCAGCATGCGTCCGGTGACGAAGACCTTCGCCATTGCCATGGTCGTGGTGTTCCTGTCGCTGCCGCTCTTCGAGATGCGCCTGTACGAGGCGCTGATGTTCCCCGAGACCCTGGACGGGCTGCTGCGCCAGCCCTGGCGGCTGTTCACTCCCATGCTGCTGCATTTCGGTCTGCTGCATATCGCCTTCAACATGATCTGGTGGATCGAGCTCGGCCGGATCATCGAGCGCTTTCAGTCCAGCCGGCAGCTGCTCTGGATCACCCTGGCCACCGGCGCGATCTCGGCGCTGGCGCAGTTCCTGTCCACGGATCACCGTTTCGGGGGCATGTCCGGGGTGGTCTACGGGCTTCTCGGCTATCTGTGGATCTATGGCCAGGTGCATCCGCGCTCCGGGCTTGTGCTGCGCCGGGAGATCGTCTGGCTCATGCTCGGCTGGCTGGTGTTCTGCTATGTCTTTCTGGACGATTTCGTGGCCAACGAGGCGCATCTGTTCGGCCTGTTGAGCGGCTGCGCCATCGGCGCGGCCCTGGGCTACCGGGACCGGGGCCGGTAACAGGAGAGCCGTTGAGTTGGCCCCGGCGCCCTGCTATAAAGGCCGCACCTGAATGACGACACAAGGGAGCCTCCGGGCCGCATGGTTCGGCGGGAGGCTCCTCAAGCCCGTCCAGACTTGTCCCGGGGGTCTCCTTGTCTCGCACCGCCTGTTTGTGCTGTCTGCTCATCCCCTTGTTCCTGCAGGGCTGTGGCCTGATGCGCCTGGGGGACAATCTGCCCTACGGCGTCCTTAACCACAACGATATCGAGACCGTGGACGAAGGGCTTGCCAGCTATCTGCTGGTCCTGGACGGCCTGATCGAGAACTGGCCGGAAAGCGAGGGTCTGCTGCGCAGCGGTGCAACGCTCTACAGCGCCTATGCCGGACAGTTCGTGGAGGACCAGCAGCGCGCCGAACGGCTGGCCGACCGGGCGCTTGAGTACGCCACCCGTTCGGCCTGCGTGGCCAACCGTAACCTTTGCGACGTTCGGGGCATCGCGGTAATGGACCTGGAGGAGATCATTGCCGGTGTGGGGCGTCGCGACATCGACGCGCTGTATACGCTGGGCACGGTCTGGGCGGGCTGGGTGGAGGTTCACCGGGGTGACTGGAACGCGGTGGCCCAGCTGGCCCGGGTCGAGCCGCTGATCGAGCGGGTCACCGAACTGGATCCGGACCACGAACGAGGCCAGGCCTGGATGTATCTGGGTGTGCTCAACAGTCTGCTGCCCGAGAATCTGGGCGGGCAGCCGGAGCAGGCACGGGAGTATTTCGAGCAAGCCATCGAGCGCTCGGACGGCCGGAACCTGATGGCCAAGACGCTCTATGCGGAGCATTATGCCCGTCTGGCCTTCGACCGCGAGCTGCATGACCGCCTGCTGGAGTCGGTGCTGGAAGCCGATCCGGAGGAACATGGCCTGACGTTGCAGAACCGGGTGGCCCAGCGGGAAGCCCGCAGGTTGCTGGATCGGTCCAAGAACTATTTCTGAATACGGAGTCCGTCTATGCGCATGCACCTGTTCTTCCTGCTCTTGTTCATGCCGGGGGTGCTTGCGGCCACCGAACTGCGAATCGCCACCCAGTATCCGGATGGAACCAGTACCGTCACCGAGTTGCGCAAGGCGGGCGAGCGCATCAGCGAGGCCACCGAGGGGCGGGTGAGCCTGCGCATCCACCCGGGCGGGACCATGGGCGATGACCGCTCCGTGCATCGGCGTATCCGCGTGGGTCAGCTCCATGGCGCCATGGCCCAGCTGGGCGCCTTCGCCCGGGACTACAAGGACAGTCAGGTCCTCAATGTTCCCCTGGCCTTCCGCAGCCTCGACGAAGTGGATCATGTGCGCGCCGAGCTGGACGAGGAAATCCGGGCCGGGTTCCGGGAAAACGGCTGGCAGGTGTTCGGCCCGGTCGACGGTGGTTTCGCCTATTTGATGTCCCGTGACCCGGTGGCGAGTGTGAAGGACCTGCGGGAACAGGACATCTGGTTGCCGGCCAACGATCCCGCATCGGAGAAGGCAGCGAAGGCCTTCGAGATCTCACCGGTGGTGCTGGATGTGGGCAATGTGTTGACGTCATTGCAGACCGGAGTGATCGATGCCTTTATTGCACCGCCGGTGGCGGCGCTCACGCTGCAGTGGTATGGCCGGGTGCGCTACATCACCGATCTTCCCTTGCTCTACACCTGGGGCCTGTTGGCCATCAGCGACCGCCACTTCAGGCGGCTCTCGGAAGCCGACCAGCAGACTGTGCGCGAGATTCTTGATGAGACCTTCGAGCGGCTTGACCGCAAGGAACGCGAAAGCAATCGCCAGGCGTTGCAGGCGGTACAGAACCAGGGCATTGAACTGGTCGAGCCTGACGATGCACAGCGCGAGCAATGGCGCCACTATGCGGACAAGGCCACGGAGGAACTGGTGAAAGCCGGGGAAGTCAGCGAGGAAATGCTCTCGCGCATGGAAAAACTGCTGGAAGAATACCGGGCCAACCAATGAAACGCCTGCTGCGCTGGTGTCACCTGCTGGAAGACAGCCTGATCGTGGCTGTGCTGCTGGCGATGGTGCTGCTGGCGGTCCTGCAGA
>SLJS01000160.1 GCA_007135015.1 Alcanivorax sp.
GGGCTCTTGAGGAGCTGAGGGCTCTTGAGGGGCTGAGGGCTCTGGCTGCGGAGGCGGTGGCGCCGCCTCGATCTCCTCCACCTCGGGCTCGTCCAGCGGCACCATCTGGCAGACCGCGCCGGCCTTTTTCATGGCCGCGCGGAACTTCATGGCCGTGGCCTGATCCGCCTCCTTCTTCAGCACCACACGCTTGCCCGAAAGCAGGCCCTCTGCCTTCGCCTGGTCCATCTTGAACAACTGGGCAAGGTTCTTCGCGACCGCCCCGGGCTGGCTGCCGGGAACCAGTTCGCCTTCAAAAACAATCTGGTAGCGTTTTTCAGTCATTGTTGTATCAGCTCTACCCCTGTCACTTTCAGGGTACGCCAGCCGCCGGGGGCGGGCAATGCACCTATTCGCGGGTTGCCGAGGCCGGCGGGTCCACGGCCAGGTGCCGCTCGCCGCGCTTGCGGGCCAGCTCGATCTGCCGCCGGCGCTCGGCCAGGCGGGCGCGCTTCTCCGGCGTCAGGGACGGATAGCAGCGGGGGCAGGACACCGCCGGCTCATACTCCGGCGAGCGCTTGTCCTCCTCGGAAATGGGCCGGCGGCAGGCGTGACACTGGTCATAGCTGCCCGGCGCCAGCTCATGATTCACCGTGACGCGTTCATCGAAGACAAAGCACTCGCCCTTCCAGAGCGAGCGCTGCCGGGGCATCTTCTCCAGGTAATTGAGAATGCCGCCTTCCAGGTGATAGACCTCCTCGAAACCCTGCTCGCGCAGCAGCGCCGTGGACTTCTCGCAGCGAATGCCGCCGGTGCAGAACATGGCGACACGGCGATGGCGCACCGGGTCCAGTTGCTCGCGCACATAGTCGGGAAATTCCCGGAAACTGGTGGTCTCCGGGTTCAGTGCCCCCTCGAAAGTGCCCACTTCGTATTCGTACTGGTTGCGGGTATCGATCACCAGGGTCTCGGGGTCCCGGATCACGTCGTTCCAGCGCTCCGGGTCCAGATAGGTGCCCCGGCTGCGCTCCGGATCCAGCCCTTCCACCCCAAGGGTGACGATCTCCTTCTTGAGCTTGACCTTGGCCTTGCGGAACGGATGCTCGGCATGCAGCGTCTCCCGGCAGGTCAGCCCGGCCAGGCGCGGGTCGGCGCGCAACCGCCCGACAATGGCCTCCACCGCCTCCCGGGGGCCGGAAATGGTGCCATTGATGCCCTCGCGGGCCAGCAGCAGGGTGCCGCGCACGCCGGTCGCCCGCATCTGCTCCAGCAGCGGCTCGCGCCAGTCGCGATAGTCCTCCAGCCGCGTGAACCGGTAGAGGGCCAGCACCAGGATTTCATTTGTCATTGTCCGAGCTCCGGATCATGCTTGCTCCCGCCCCGGCAGGCCGGCGAAGCCTCCACCCGGCCTCCCCGCGCGTTCCACTCTTCCGGCGTCCAGGCATGGATGCGCAACGCATGCACCGGCTGCGGCATGAGATCCCCCAGCAGTGCATAGATACGCTGGTGCCGGCGCACCCGGGGCATCCCGGCAAAGGCCTCCGACACCGCCACCAGACGGAAATGGGTCTCCGAGTTCTCCGGCACATTGTGCTGGTCGCTTTCGTTGACCAGCTCCAGATGTGCCACGGGCATTTCCTCGCGAACCCGGTTTTCAATGGTCGTGGCAATCGACATGGCCAGGACTCCTGATTTCACGGGGGTGCGATTCTACCACGGGAGTCATTGCCCGCCGGAGGGCGGAATGATTTCCCGCCAGAGCTGCTCGGATTGGGCGCTGAACAGGGGCTCGCAATGAATCTCCGGCCCGAAGCATTGTACCTGTGCCGACCGGCTCCAGTCCGGCCATTGGGGGGCCTCGCCGCGGGCGAAGGCGCCCCAGACATCGCTGACCTGACGCGCGAGCGCGGCGGCCGGTTCTCCGCCCCCGGTGAAAAGCTGCCCCACGGGCGAGTCCACCATGTCGAAGACCAGCGGGACATCCACCACGTGACAGGCGCCCAGTGGCACGCCGAAGGCGTCGATTTCGTGAGTGAACTGAAAGCCCCAGGCGGTCCCGCCGGCGCCGCTGTGGGCCTGGAGCAGTCGTTGCGTGGGCATGCGGAACAGGCGGTCGCTTTCCATGGCACAGAAGATATCCAGAATGCCCCGGCGCGGGTCCGGCGTGACCGATGCACGATAGAGCTCCAGTGCCGGTTGCCAGTGTTCCGGCAGTGCGCGGCGGAAACGTTTTTCCAGTTCGTCTTCGCCCAGGGCACGCAGCCGCTCCAGCGAGGCGCCGCCATTGAACGGGGGCGCATACTGAAACAGGTTCCATTCATCCCGGCAGGCGCCGGCGAGCAGGGGCCGGCCCCGGGCACAGCCCCGGGCGATGGCGTCCACCGGCACGTCCGGCAGGAAGTCACCGTCGACCACCGGCATGAAGACCATGGCGAACTGGGGCGTGGTTCCGCGCAGCCCGCGCCGAACCACCTGTTTCAGTGCGGCGCGCTGGGCCCGGATCAGTTCCCCGTCAGTTGCAGCCAGCAGGCGCTCGGCGTTGCTGCCCGGCCCCGGCAGGGCGTCCACCACCAGGGCACTGACCCGTTCAGCCTCTTCCGGGGCAAGCACCATGTCGCCGGCACCGGACTGGCAGATGGCGCGATGAAACAGCGGCCGGGCAGCGGGCGTGGCGAGCAGCGTGGCCACACTGAAGCCGCCGGCGGATTCGCCGAAGATCGTGACCTGTTCCGGGTCGCCCCCAAAGGCGGCGATGTTGTCCCGCACCCACTCCAGTGCGGCCACCTGGTCGCGCAGGCCCAGGTTGCCCTCGCTTTCCAGTTCCGGGGCCAGTCCGGCCAGCCAGCCATAGCCCTGAAAGCCGAGCCGGTACGCCGCGTTGATCACGACCACCCGCTGCTGTTTCGCCAGGCGCGCTCCGTTGTACAGCAACTGCGAAGGCGAACCGGAGAGATAGCCGCCGCCGTGAAACCACAGCATCACCGGAAAGGGCCCCTCGCCTTCCGGTACCCAGAGATTGAGCGCGAGGCAGTCGCTGTCCCGTTGCTCGATGCCCATCAGCGGATTGCGTTCCTGGGGCGCGGCCGGAGCGTACTGTTCCGCCCGGTACAGCCCGGTCCAGGATTCCGGCGGCTGCGGTGCCCGGAAACGGTTTCTTCCCGTGGCCGGGGCGGCAAACGGCACGCCCCGGAATTCCGTGACGCCTTCACCGGGGATGCCCGCTAGCCGCCCTGTTGCGATTTCCACTTCCTGCATCACCCTACTTCCTCTCTGTTGACTGGCTCCCGTTCACGGATGGTACCGCCGGCCCGGGCGCAAGGGGCTGAAGGGCGCCACCACCAGATTCATGAATTCCATGCGAATGATGGATTGTTCAACAATATCTGGCACTACTCAACATGACAGCACTAGACTGTATGTTGACCCGGCGGGATGCCGGACATTGTTTTCTGCCAAATCGCACCGCATGCCTGAATCAAGGAGGCACACCATGACGGATCAAGAAACCACGGAAACACGGAACAATCTTTCCGAACGTCTCGAACAGGCTCGTGAAGAACTCGAGAATGTGACGGAGAAGGCGCGCAAGGCCGCCCGCGGCGCCCTGAACCGGATCGAGAACAACAGCAGCTCCTTTTTTGACGAGCTGGTCAAGGCCGGCGAGAAATACCAGAAGGAACGCGAAAAGGAGCGCAAGAAAGCGGCCAAATCCAGCCGCGCCAAGGAGAGCGAAGGCCTGCGCGACCGGGTTGCGGGCTATCTGGGCCTGACCACGCGCGAGGATCTCGAGCAGCTGAACAAGAAGCTGAACACCCTCTCGCGCAAGGTACGCAAGATCGAGAAGGAAGCGACCCGCTCTTCCTGAGCGCCCCTTCGGGGCGCAGCTACGGGCTGCGAGCTACGGGCTGCGAGCTTCGAGCTTGCGCGGCCTCGCCGCGCTCTTCCCTCCGGGATGCACCGCAGGAGCACTCCCTGCAGCGCGAAGGATCCGGAACCATGCCAGATTATCGGGTTTTCGCGCTGCAAGCAGCGCTCCTGCGGGTGCCTTCGTGTACCCGCCCTGTGGCTTCACGGGCCGGCTCCCAGCATCCTTCGCTTGCTCTGCCCGAGCGTCAGCCCGTCGGCGAATCCGGCCATCAGTGGTTGCCGCAGCCCGTGTTTCAGCACACCGAAGCCGACCGGCAATGTGTGGTACCAGGCGCCTGCCAGCCAGTGCGTCCGGCGCAGCTCCTCACGCCAGCTTCCCAGGGCCTGTTCGTAACGCGATGCCACCTCCCGGCCGTGGACAATGGCGGCCGCCGCCTTCTGCCCGCTGAGTATGGCCCCGTAGATACCCTCGCCCAGCAACGGCTCGGCCAGCCCGGCCGCGTCTCCCACCAGCAGTACCCGCCCGCAAGCGGGCGGATGCCGGTGGCCCATGGTGCCGATGGGAAAGCCCTGGATGCATTCCAGCCGGTCACTGCCCAGGCGCCGTCGCGCGTAACGGGCCAGTTCTTCCCGGCCGGGATGCCCGGCCCCCTGGCGGGACACATAAAGCCCGGCGTTGATGTGATCGCCCTTGGGAAAGACCCAGCCGTAGCCCCTGCTCACGACCCCGAAATCGAAACCGGCGGGAGGATAGTCGCTGCAATGGTGGCGAGGCAGAAGACCTTCGATGGCCACTGCTCCCGGCACCCCCCGGGCGCCGAAGAGTAGTCGCCGCACCGAACTGTGCGCGCCATCGGCCGCGACGAGCCAGCGTCCGTGCACGGTCAACCCCTCCCAGCCCAGCGTGACACCGGATTCGTTCTGCCGCAGCGAACGCAGTGCGGGCACGGCGCGGAACGCCGCCCCGGCAGCGCGTGCCTGATCCAGTGCGAGCTGGTCCAGCTCCGGGCGGTGGGTCATGAAGACCACCGGAGCCTCGGCGCGGAAGTCCGTGCGGCGGCGACCGCAGAAGCTCATCTGCAGGTGGTTTACGGTCTCGCGCACCACCGGGGCAATGTCGTAACGCAGCCGTCGGGCCGCCTTGA